>NZ_JARXXJ010000021.1:0-36291 GCF_029893935.1 Breznakia sp. PFB1-19 | reverse complement strand
AACATAATAAAAAAGTAACTACACTTTACTCAATGTAGTTACTTCATGGTTCTACCATGGGATATCAAACTTTACACAAAATTATTTACAGGCTCTCTACTTGACAGGGGGTACATCATTATATGAGTGCGTAGGTTTTTATGATTCATGTGCATGATTATACATTTTTTGAATATCATCAGGCAATCGATCTGGAAGCATCTCATTTATTCGTTTTTCACTTCCATCAGCTATAGCTGTTTGATAATACCAACATTTGTATTGCAACATATCATGTGTTTTCTTTAATTTTTCTATTTCCTTTTCTACTTCAAGTTTTTGTTGCTCAAAGATCTCTTTACGATCTTTAAAAGTTTTTGAACCTTCTTTACATAACTCCATAAAGCGCTTAATATCTTTGATCTCTAATCCAGAACGTTTCAGACACTCAATTACACGTAACTGTTCAAGTTCTTGCTCACCAAACACTCTGACACCAGCATTTCTTTGTAAGTTTGGAAATAAACCTTCATTATCATAGTAACGAAGCGTTGACACAGGAAGCGCAAACATCTTTGACACTTCTCCAATCCCATACATCATAATTTCTCCTTCTTTCTTGACCTAAAGTTGACTTTAGGTAGTTAATATATCATAAAGTAAGCATGAATCGATGTCAATTAGCTATAAAAAATACCGGATATTTATCCGATATTTTTATAATTATAGTAATTCCTTAATTTCACTTGCTGCTTCTTCGTCAAGAATTAGTGTGAAATTTGGATGTAATTGAAAGATTGATGAAGGACATGTTTCACTAACCGGTCCAAACATAGCTTCTTTAATGATATTTGCTTTCTTTTTTCCAGTAGCAAACATTACTACTTCTTTTACATTCATGACAGCTCTAGGCCCCATTGTAAAGTAAGATGGTGTTAATTCATCCATTCCTCCTACTTCACCTGCCATCACATCGATTAATTCCTTTGGATAGAACACTTCCACTGTTTCGTCACCAAACTTTGTAGTTCCTGGTAAATTTCCACAGAAGTGACCATCTCCACCAATTCCTAAGAATATTGCATCAAGACCCCCAACACTTCTTAAATATGCATCATGTTCTTTAAAGTTTTCAGGTGTTAGTTTATGAATCATCGATTCTGGAATATTAGCTGGTGTAAAGAAGTCTCTACGTAAGTTTGAAATTGTTACTCCTTCACTTTGTTTTTTTGCATATGGAATTTCATCAAAGTTGTAAAATGTAACATTTGGAAATTCGCGTTTGTCTTTAATTACTTCTGTTAATAATTCATACATACGTTTTGGTGATGATCCAGCAGTAATTGCAATATTCATCTTTTTGTCTTCATACATCTTCGCCAACAGTTGATACATTACTGTCTTTGACATCTCTTCATAGTTCTTTTCAATTATAATTCTCATAGGTACCTCCCTTTTACTTTTTTAGTATAAACTCTATAGCAACTAGAGAGTCAAGTGATTTTCATGTATACTGTATATATGAAAAAATATTTATCAATTGGTGAGATGGCAAAATTAAATGATGTGAGCATTCAACGATTACGATACTATGATTCTATTGGTATGTTATCGCCTGCATATGTAGATCCAGATAGTAAATATCGGTATTATGAAAAAGAACAATCTGGAATCTTATTACAAATTCAACGATTGCAGTATATTGGTTTTTCTTTAGATGAAATTAAGGTAATGCTAAAATCATCAAACTTAGACTATGAAGCAATTTTAAAAGAAAAACGTGAACGTCTAGAAAAAGAATTGGACACAATCAAAAACAAGCAAGAAAAACTTGCTGACTACGAACGTAGTTTGAAAACACCATCTTCAAAAGTCTGCGATCTTACACTACCCTATTTACGATTTGCGTGTATTGATGTAAAACTTAAAAATGTATTAGATATGGATATTGAAGATTATGTTGATTATCGCGCTGCATTACGCACATTCATAAAAAAACATGGACTGAGTCGTTCCACGATTTCAAAGATGGTTATTTTTAACGAAGGTGAGAAAGCACATATTATGGTACCTGTTTCTGCTAGTTTGGAAGTTGATTGTGCATATCCTGTTTATACGTATCAAAATGTAAAACTAAAAGAAATGCACTGCTCTACAAAAGAGCAAATACAAACGATTGAAAGTCTATACAAGAAAGTAAAACATCCTGGTATTTGTATCATCCAACGATTACCAAGTTTGCACCGTAATCGAAAAGATAGTTGCATCGTACAACTACAAGTACTTGATAAGTAAGGTGAATAGATGAAACTTGATGAATTAAAAAAGCTAATGCATAGTGGTCAAATGTATAACGATTTAGATTTAACACTTGTAGAAGCAAGAGCAAAAGCAGTACATCTTACAAATGCATATAATCAAAGTTATGAAGAATGTGCAAGTAAACGCGAAGCGATTTTACACTCAATTTTCCATACGGTTGGTAAACAACCGTATTTGGAGCCAAACTTCCGTTGTGAATTTGGTTTCAATATCACAATTGGTGATTATTTCTATGCTAACTTTGATTGTATTATGTTAGATGGTGCTCCAATTACAATTGGTGATCATGTATTGTTTGGACCAAGGGTTGGTATTTATACAGCAAATCATGCAATTGATGCACTAGAACGACAACATGGTGGTTGTTATGCAAAAGAAGTACATATTGGCAATCATGTTTGGGTTGGTGCAGGTGTACATATCAATCAAGGTGTGCACATTGGAGATAACACAATTATTGGATCAGGAAGTGTTGTTACTAAAGATATTCCTGCGAATGTAATTGCTGCAGGTAATCCTTGCAAAGTCATTCGTGCGATTACTGAAGCCGATAAAACAAGTTTTACATATTAAAAAAAACGGGTTCCGCTAATTGCAGAACTCGTTTTCTTAATGCTTTTTATGTTTTATATAATATTCAAATGCAATTAGATCACGACGTTGCACCAGTTCATTCACACTGCGCTTTGTATAATCTTTAAGCATATCCATCACTTCTGACTCACTATATGTCTCAGTACCTTCAATTAGTGCTTCCTCTTCTTCTGTACGTGATTCCCCACCAATATATTCTGTCAACTTTACAGCAAAGTAGTTGGAGATGGTTTCGCGATTTAAAGAGTTGTAGTGATCTACAATATAACCAATATCTTCGATGATCTCGCACTCATATCCGATTTCTTCACGGATTTCGCGCTTTACTGCATCTTCTAAACTTTCTTCATTCTCGACGCCGCCACCAATAGTTTCAACATGGTTTCTACGTCCAAGTGCATCAGTCCCTTTGATGCGCAAGAAAACCAGTTCATCATTTTCGTTATATACAAAACAACGGACTGTCCAACGTTTTTGATATGGTTCTTTTGTGCGTTTTCTAAAAACGCGATCTTCTAGAATGGCAATTAACATGTTTACATTCCTTTCCTATCTTTTTCCTCTATAAATCTATTATACCTAACTCCTCCAAGAAAACAAAATAAGAGACACTCTCATGCCTCTTAACGATCTTTCCGTAATTAATCTGGGGAGAAATTCAATTATCTTTCTATGGGTGGGGAAAAAGATAATCAAGCGATTAACCACGAGGCATCACTACCTATATATAGGTTATCAAGAAAAATCTTTAAAGTCAATATAAGCGCTTTCAATTTCTCTAATTTCTTCATTATATATTGGCTTTTGAGCCGATTATTATAGGCTTTTCTTACATTTTGATGTAAATGTCTAGCAAATACATATTCACTTTGATATAGATTTGTATTTTGTATGATTATGGTTCATTTCATTCAACTTAAAAATGAAAAAAAGGATTATGCAATTTTTCTACATAATCCTTAAAAATTATACGTTTTCTCCGTTTGAAGCAATCACTTCTTTGTACCAGTCAAATGATTTTTTCTTTCTTCTTGAGAAGTCTCCGCTACCATCATCATATTTTTCAACATAGATAAAACCATAGCGTTTTGCCATTTCTCCAGTTGATGCACTAACTAAGTCAATACATCCCCAAGGTGTAAAGGCACGTAAATCTACACCATCAGCAATCGCTTCAGCCATTGCATCAATATGTTTACGTAAGTAATCAATACGGTAGTCATCATTAATAGAACCGTCTTCCTCAATTGTATCAAGTGCTCCTAGACCATTTTCAACAACCATTAATGGAACGCGGTAACGATCGTATAGATCAATCAATGCATAACGAAGTCCTTGTGGATCAATTTGCCATCCCCACTCACTTGCTTCTAAGTAAGGGTTTGGTGTCCCACCAAGTAAGTTCCCTTCACCTTTTTTAGCTGGATCAGCAGATGTACAACTTGACATATAGTATGAGAATGAAATGAAATCAACAGTTCCATTTGCGATGGTTTCCATATCACCTTCAGCAATATCAAGACTTACTCCATTTTCATCCCAAATGCGTTGTGCAAATGTTGGATATTTTCCTTTTACTTGTACATCTGTACAGTAATAGTTGAAGTTTTGGTTTTGTTTTTGTGCTGCAATTGCATCCTCTGGTTTACATGTTAATGGATACGTTGTTGCATAGATAATCATATTTCCAACTTGGTTATTTGCATCCAACTCGTGTGCCAATTGTACAGCTTTTGCACTTGCAACAAATTGGTGGTGTAATCCTTGGAAACGTTTTTGTGGATCATCTACTTGATGCATGAAATCAGTAGTTCCTTCATTGATAATACCTAGTGATAAGAAGTTACCTAAATTTCCCATTGCCCCGTTAATTTCATTAAATGTTAACCAGTATTTTACTTTTCCTTTATAGCGATTAAAAATCGCAGTACAGTAGTTCATGAAAAAGTCAATCAACTTACGATTCGCCCAACCACCATATTCTTTTGATAAATGATATGGCAATTCGTAGTGAGAAATTGTAACTAATGGTTCTATATTGTGTTTTAAACACTCATCAATAACGCTTTCATAGAAAAGCAATCCCGCTTCATTTGGTTCGCTTTCATCTCCTTTTGGGAAAATACGAGTCCATGCAATTGAGAAACGATATACTTTGAATCCCATTTGCGCAAACATTGCGATATCATTTTTGTAGTGGTGATACATATCAATCGCTTCGTGTGAAGGATAAAATGTACCTTCCTCTAATACGGGTGTAATGCGTTTTGCTTGTGTTCTTGATCCACCTGTACAAATATCAGAAATAGATAAGCCTTTTCCGCCTTCTCTATATCCACCTTCACATTGGTTGGCAGCAGTTGCTCCACCCCATAAAAATCCTTCTGGAAATCTACCCATTATATGTCACTCCTTTACTTTCTAATTCAGCAATTTTGTCTGCGAATTGTGGTAAGTGTTTTTTATGCGCAACTAATAGTTCATTCATTACCATGTCTGCTTTTTCTCCAGACTCGATTAATGGATTAATTGTGAATGCTTGTTTTAATGTTTCATAGTTTCCCGTGATTGCTGCTTCAATCGTACATTCTTCCATTGCTTTCATAATTTGTAGCATTCCTCTTTGTGCACTCTTAAAACTTCCCCATACAATTGGTTCTGCTCCATGACTTGTAATATAGCTTGATACCTCTGCAATACTATCATATGGTAAATCCGCAATCGCCCCTTTGTTTTGTGTACTTACAACCATTACTTTTCGTTTGTCGTTCACAATGGATGCAATTACTTCACAAGCTGCATCACTATAGAATGTTCCACCTCGTTCACTTAGCTCTTTTGGTTTGTAGTCTAAGTTTGGATCTTTGTATAGTTCAAACAAGCGATCTTCGGTTGCTTTAACTAGTTGTGCACGTGTGTTGTTTTCTTTGTATTCTTCTAGTTCTAAATCTAGCATTGTTTGTGTTAAATAGTAATAACGGTGGTACATACATGGTAGTAATCCTTCATGTTTTACCAAGTCGTAATCAAAAGGCATTTGTGGAATGTTTTTTACTCCTTCTGGCATATCTTCAGGAGCGATATCTTTTCCATATTGTTGGTCAATAATTTTTGATGTGATTTCTTCTCCTTGTTTGTTCCAAACACGGTGCCAGTGGAAGTGGTTCAATCCTGCAAACTTAAAGTATAATTCTTCACTAAACGGTTCTAATCCTTCAAATGCATTTGCGATGTTTTGGTGAACGATAGGCACATTACATAATCCAATCGTTCTTGTCCAACCAAAGTGTTTGATTGCAGCTTCTGTAACCATCCCTGATGGATTGGTAAAGTTTACTAGCCAAGCATTCGGACATAATTCTTTCATGTCTTCAATAATTGATTTAATGACTGGAATGGTACGTAAAGCTTTGAACATTCCTCCAGCTCCATTTGTTTCTTGACCCATCATTCCATATTTTAATGGAATAGTTTCATCTTTGATTCTTGCATCAAGTAACCCTACACGAAATTGTGTTGTTACGAAGTCTGCATCTTTTAATGCAGCTCTACGATCCATTGTAAGGTGCACTTCCCAATCAAGGTTAGCAGCTTTAATCATACGTTTTGCCATCGCTCCAACGATTTCTAGTTTTTCTTTTCCTTCTTCGATATCCACAAGCCAGATTTCTTTAATATCTAACTCATCTTTACGTTTGATAAATCCTTCAAATAGTTCTGGTGTGTAGCTACTACCTCCACCAATTGTTGCAATCTTAAGTCTTCCCATAGTTCCTCCAGTTTCTTTCTTTTTCTTAAGTAAAATAATAAAGCCTGTTTATCAACTACCAGTTTTCGGTACATCATAAACAGGCAATGATTTAATTAGATATTTTCTCCGTTAGAAGCGATTACTTCTTTATACCAGTCAAAGCTTTTCTTTTTACTACGTTTTAATGTTCCATTTCCAGCGTCATCACGGTCTACATAAATGAATCCATAACGTTTACTCATTTCACCTGTTGAAGCACTAACTAGGTCAATACATCCCCAAGAAGTGTATCCAAGTAAATCTACACCATCTAATGTAACAGCATCGTGCATTGCTTTAATGTGTTCTCTCATGTAGTCAATGCGGTAGTCATCTTCAACATAACCGTTTGCATCTGGTTTATCAACTGCACCCAATCCATTTTCAACGATGAATAATGGTTTTTGGTAGCGGTCATATAATGCGTTAAGTGTAGTACGTAATCCTTGAGGATCGATTTGCCATCCCCATTCACTTGCTTTCAAGTATGGGTTTTTCACTGAAGCAAATACGTTTCCATCAGTTTTTAGTTTTTCATCAACACTTGCACATTTTGAAGAGTAGTAAGAGAAACTAATAAAGTCTACAGTGTGTTCTTTTAAGATTTCTTCATCACCTTCAACAAATGGAATTTTTACTCCTTTTCTTTCTAAATCAAGTAATGCATATTTTGGATATTCACCTCTTGATTGTACATCAATAAAGAAGTAGTTATCACGGTTTGTTTCGTATGCTTTCCAAACATCTCCGGGGTTACATGAATATGGATATACTTCACCAGCAGCAAGCATACATCCAATCATATTGGTTGGATCAATTTCGTGTCCAATTTTTGTAGCTAGAGCACTTGCTACCAACTCATGGTGTGCAGCTGTATATGTTGCTTGATCACGGTTTTCACCTTCTTCAAAGTAAAGACCAGCTCCCATAAATGGTAAGTGTAAAATCATGTTAATTTCATTGAATGTTAACCAGTATTTTACAAGTCCTTTGTAACGTGTAAATAATACTCTTACTAATTTTTCATAGAATCCAATTAACTTACGGTTTTTCCATCCACCATACTCAGTGATTAAGTGCATTGGACAGTCAAAGTGTGTAATTGTAACTAATGGTTCAATTCCATATTTGTGACATTCTTTAAATAAATCTTCATAGAATTTCAGTCCAGCTTCATTTGGTTCATCTTCATCACCGTTAGGGAAAATTCTTGTCCAAGCAATAGATAAACGGTATGTTTTAAATCCCATTTCTCCAAATAGTGCGATGTCTTCTTTGTAGTTATGATACATATCAATCGCATTTTGTGCAGGATAGAAGTGTTCATCATCAAAATCAAACATTTTCATGTTTCCTAGCATCACTGGGAAACGGTCCTTCCCATGAGGAATCACATCAACATTTGCTAATCCTCTTCCATCAACATTGTATGCACCTTCGCATTGGTTGGCAGCGGTTGCTCCACCCCATAAAAAATCTTTTCTAAAAGCCATAGTACCCTCTCTTTCACATATATTTCTTTCAATTATATTATTGCTTATAGCCTTAGTTTAAACCCTCTAGCAACTGTAGAGTCAAGGCAATAAATGCATTATTTTCATTCTTTTTTTATCTATAAAGGCAACAAAACATTAGGTTTCCCTAATGCTTTGTGTGTGTTTTTAAACTAAACCGATGATAATTTCATCTCCAGTTTTTACTTCAGGTTCTTGTGTTTCCACAAGATCTAAATAATCTGTCGTATTCACAACGACAACTGGTGTAATTGTACTAAATCCAGCTTCTTGAATTGCTTCAATATCAAAGTTCACAAGAGCTTGTCCTTGTTTTACTTTGTCACCTTGGCTAACAAGTGCTTCAAAATGTTTACCTTCAAGTTGAACCGTATCCATTCCGATGTGAATTAGTAATTCCATACCATCATCAGAAACTAAACCAATTGCATGTTTTGTTGGGAATAATGTAATTACTGTTCCATCAAATGGCGCAACTACTTTTCCTTCAGTTGGTTCAATCGCGATCCCTTTACCTAATGCACCTTGTGCAAAAGCATCATCTTTCACTGAAGAAAGAGGAACCACTTTACCTTTAATAGGGCTAGCTACTGATTGTTTTTTTTTTACTAATGTTTCAGCTTGTGCAGTAACGTCTTTTGCTTCGTATTTGTCTTTCCAGAAGAAGAAAGTCAACGCAAATCCAATTACCATTGAAATTACAACACAGATGATTGCTGACCACATTCCACTAGCATCTCCATCTGGAGTAATATAGTTAACAACACCGAAGATTCCTAAACCACCAGAAGTGTATGAAATTGCGTTGCTTCCTGCAAAGATTGCACCAGCAATACCAGCACCGATCATAGAGAATGCAAATGGTGTTTTTTCTGGTAATGACATACCATAAATCGCAGGTTCTGTTACCCCACAAATACCAGAGATAATTGCCCCAGGTCCAATTTCTTTGTACACAGGGTTTTTCGCTTTAATCCACATTGCAAGAATAGCACCAGTTTGTGCGAATGTTGTTCCAAACATACCAGTAAGAATTGAACTAGATCCTGTTGAAGCAATTGCCATAATGTGTAAAGGTACAACACTCCAGTGAAGTCCAAAGATAACAAGTACTTGCCATACAAGACCAAGAACTGCACCATATACAAATGGTGAGAAATCGATCAATGCTTGGAATCCCATTTGTAGGTATTCCATGAATAATCCCATAACTGGTCCAATCACTAAGAATCCAGCGAATAATGAAACGATTAATACAAAGAATGGTACGAAGAATGTTTGAATTACTTCAGGAATCACTTTGATTGCAAGTTTTTGCACTTTAGCAGCAAACATTACAATAAATAATGCTGGCATAGCTCCACTTAAGTAGTTTTGTGCTACCCAAGGAATTCCGAAAAGTTTAACATAAGAATCAAGACCTAATAAGCTAAATGGTGCAGTTTCAACACCAGCTGACATTGTACTTAATTGTACAGCAGGCATACATAAACTTGCTCCAATAGCTAAACCAATCATTGGTTTTAATCCGAATTTCTTCGCAGCGTTGTATCCTACGAACATCGGTAAGAAGTTAAATACTGAGTTTCCAATTGCATTTAAGAAAATGTAAATACCTGATGTAGCATCATATACTTCTAAGAATGTACATACAGCATTTACCCCTTGCATCATCCCACAAGCACATAATACACCAAGGAATGGTTGGAAAGTTCCACTTAATACATCAATAACACGATCAAAGAAATTTCCTTTGTCTCCATCTGAATTTGCAGCACTTTCGCTTGATAATCCAGCTACTTCTAATACATCATCGTAAACTTTAGATACGTGGTTTCCAATTACTACTTGGTATTGCCCACCACTTTTCATGACAGTAACAACTCCGTCCATGTTTTTTAATACATCATCGTTTGCTTTACTTTCATCTTTTAATTTAAAACGTAATCTTGTGATACAGTGCGTTAAACTGTTGATGTTTTCTTTTCCACCAACATTAGCAACTATATCTCTTGCTAATTGTTCATATTTTCCCATTTTTTTGACCTCCATCTTTCTGAAATAAATAGTTATATGAAATCTGAAGGTTTGGCCAACTTAATGTCACCACCCACTATATTTTTACAAAGCAAGTACCTGTCAAATCCCCCTTTCATTTCCTTATAATTGCTTTATAAATGACGAATTTATTTGTGATCAATGATCACTTTACATCGGTTATTTATCTGTTTTATAAATAACGCGCTCAATATGAATTGTTAAGTATAATTGTTCTTCATTTGAAAGAACATAATCATATTTTTCAACAATAAACTTTGTAATTTTTAATACACAATCGTATGCATTTTTATATTTCACTTTAATGAGTTCTAATAAGTCATCTTCTTGATTTCCAGTATATGTGTTCTTGTGAATCAGACGTTGCGCAAAGAACTTTAAGTGTGTAATAAATCGATAGAAATATACGGAATCTTCATCAAACTCTACATTGAAGTAATACTTTACAATGTTTGATATTTCTTGCATTACTGTTGTAATTTCATAAACATCTTCGATATCTTCATCCATCTCTGCATTCACTAAGTGTAAAGCAACGAATCCAGCTTCATCATCTGGTAAACGCACATTGAATTTTTCCTCAATCATATCCAAAGCGGTTTTCCCGACTGCATATTCATCAGGATAAAAACGTTTTGTATCCCACAACAAAGCATTCTTTACAGTAATTCCTTCATTGAAACGTACAATTGCAGTATACATATGGTCGACAATTGAAATGTAAATTGAATCATTCAATTTTCTACCTAAATGTGTTTTTGCAAAGGTTACAATTTCTTCTGAGAGTTGTACGTACTCCATTGGGATATCAACCAATAACTCTTGGAAACGACTATTCATATCTGGGTTTGCCATAAAGAATTCTTTATCTATCATCCCTGGATCAACTTCGTCTCCAACTTTCTTCTTAAATGCGAGTCCACAACCCATCACAATCTTTTCATTTTGATGTTGATCAAGTATAACTACGACATTGTTGTTTAGTATTTTTTCAATCCTCATATTTCCCTCACATTCTCCAAATAAAGATAAAAACCTATTCACCTAACTCTGATAATATACAAAAATCCTGCATATTTATCATTGTTTGGGCAAATAGGTTTAGCTTGTTCTCACAATCACTATCCAATTTATAATTGAATTGTACCACAATTGCACATAATTGCAACCGCTTTCACATCTTTTTTCTACTTTTTTTTATAAATCCTTTCAAATCACTTGAATTTCATCAAACGAATCAACGATATATGTTGGTTTAATTCCAAAGGTTTCAACATCTATGCGTGAATGTACTCCACTTGTAATTAAAATGGTGTCAATTCCTGTATTTTGTCCAAGGGCTATATCCGTCTCTAGATTATCACCTACCATAACGACATCTTCTTTTTGTATATCAAAATAACGTAATGCTTGATTTAAGATAGGTGCATAGGGTTTCCCTATCTTTTCACTTTTTTGTTCACTTGCATATTCAAATAAAGCCACAACACTTCCATTTCCTATAGCATATCCTTCACTTGTTGCTAAACGACGATCACTATTTGTACCGATTAGTTTTGCACCGTTTAGTAAATATGAGAGTGCATGTGAATACATTTCATACGTTCCATCTTTATCTAACCCAACAAAAACGAAATCCACATCTTTATCTGTAATATGAAATCCATTGGTAAGTAATGCTTCACGTAATCCATCTTTTCCAACCATATATGCATTTCGTTCTTTATAGTTTTCTGCTACATGCATCGCTGCAGCCATACTTGAAGTAAAAAAATCTTCTTCTTGAATTCCCTTAAAACCAATTGCTTCCATATGTTCTTTATTTTGCTTTAATGTACGTGTTGCATTATTTGTAAGAAAGATATAGCGATTCCCGCTTTCTTTAATACGATCCAAAAACGCTTGTGCTCCCTCTACCATAATACTTCCGTGGTACATGGTACCATCTAAATCAATCAAAAATGTCTTCATAATCTACCTCGTATGTTCTCTATTTTACCACATTCTAGGAATCTATGTTTTTAAATTGTATAGATGGTATGGAACTATCTACATTTTGTTTATTCATTTACATTTGTTTACAAGATCTTGACAATCAAATCATTCAGGATCGATTCTTTATTCTATTGTATATCGACTTGCATTTAAATTATTCATATAGAATTGAATATCCATGGATGAGTTTAATCTTCTTTTTCATCCTTGCTATTTGTTATGCCAAGTCTTTTTTAGGTGGAGCGGACATAAAATACATTGTATATGCATATGTATTCCTTGGTTTTACTCATATGCTTTACATGTTAATGATTGCAAATACTTGCGGATTATTCTATATGTATATATCTAATAAAAAAAGAATCCCCTTTCTACCATTTCTAGTACTTGGGACTCTTATTTTGTTTTATTTATGATATACCTTCGCTTCACTTACAATATAGTCTAGTGGAACATCAAATGTTTCTGTTGGAATATCTGCTAATTTCTGTGCTTCAAATCCAACACCAATTTTAAGTGCATTTGTCTTTTTTAGATACACATCATAGTATCCACCACCTTGACCAAGGCGGTTTAGTTTTTCATCAAACCCGACAAGTGGGACAATGATGACTTCAAGATCTTCTGGTTCTATTTTAAAATCTGAGATTGGTTCTTTTTGACCAAACGATCCAATTGTAAATTGGTCAAGTCCTTCAATAAGATAAAAGTCCATTTCTCTTTTTCCAGTAACAACTGGTGCAAAGAACGAACGTTCCAAGCGTAATAAACTTGTGACATCTACTTCGCTTTTCATTGGTAAATAAATGGCAATTTTTTCATATTTCCGCAATAAAGGAATTAACTTATCAACAACATCTGCAGAATAGTTTGCAAGTTGAAGCTCGTTAAGTTCTTGACGTTTTTTTCTTGTTTCTGTTCTCAGATTCTTTTTCATAGTATTACCCGATTGACCCTTCCATATCCATTTTCAATAGTTGGTTAAGTTCAACTGCATATTCCATTGGTAATTCTTTTGTAAATGGCTCTAAAAATCCCATTACAATCATTTCTTCTGCAGCTTCTTTGGTTAACCCACGACTCATTAGATAGTATAATTGTTCTTCAGAAATCTTAGATACGGTTGCTTCGTGTTCAATAGTTGAATCATTATTTTCCACGATATTTGTTGGTATTGTATCTGAACGACTTAATTTGTCTAAAATAAGTGTATCACATTCAATCTTACTTTTCGCATATTTCGCATGTTTTCCATGACGTACGATTCCTCGGTAGTTAACTTCTCCACCTTTTTTCGAAATCGACTTTGAAATAATTGTACTTGATGTATGTGGTGCCAAATGAATCATTTTTGCCCCTGCATCTTGAATTTGTCCTTTGCTAGCAACTGCAATAGATACGGTTGTTCCTTTTGCATATTCTTCAGCAAGCACACAGGCAGGATATTTCATATTTACACCTGAACCGATGTTTCCATCAATCCATTCCATGCTTCCGTTATATAGTACTTTTGCACGTTTTGTAACAAGGTTAATAATATTACTACTCCAGTTTTGTACTGTTGAGTAACGACATTTTGCATCTTTATGTACAAAAATTTCAACAACAGCAGCATGTAGACTGTCTTTTGAATACACTGGTGCTGTACATCCTTCTACATAGTGAATATCTGCACCCTCATCAACAATGATTAGTGTACGTTCAAATTGTCCACCTTGTTCCGTATTAATACGGAAATACGATTGTAGTGGTTTTTCTAATTTCACACCTTTTGGTACGTAAATAAAACTACCACCGCTCCACACTGCACTATTTAACGCAGCAAATTTATTATCCGTATATGGAATTAACTTCCCAAAAAACTTCTTAAAAAGTTCTTCGTGTTCTTTTAATGCAGTATCTGTATCAAGGAAGATAACTCCCTTATCTTGCACTTCTTGTAACATATTGTGATACACCGCTTCACTATCGTATTGCGTTGTAACACCTGCTAAGAAGTCCTTTTCTGCTTCAGGAATTCCTAAACGATCAAAAGTGTCTTTGATTGTATCTGGTACATCATCCCAAGAGGTTTCTGTTCTCTCACTTGGTTTAATGTAATATGTAAATTCATCAAAGTCAATTTCGCTTAGATCAGGTCCCCATGTTTGCATTGGTGATTTTTGAAAATACTCTAACGCTTGCAAACGGTACTCCTTCATCCATTCTGGTTCACCTTTTATATTTGAAATCTCTTCTACAATTTCTTTAGATAAACCTTTTTTTGTTTTATAAACACTTGTGTCTTCATCGTGAAAACCATATTCATACTCTTCACTAAGACCAAGTTCTTTTTCTTTATCAGTCATGGTTTTCCTCGCTTTCATCAATTAAAGCTTCCATACCATCCCAGCCAATTGTGGCACAGTGAATTCGATTGGCTTGTTTTCCAACATTTTGGAAAGCAATTGCTTCTTCAAGTAAATCTTCATCATATGGTTTTTCATCGATCATCGCACGATAGTTTTTAATAATTTCGCGTGCTTCTTCAATGGTTTTCCCAATAAGTAACTCACTCATAATCGAAGTTGATGAAGTAGAAATGGTACATGCTACTCCATCAAAACGAACATCGTCAATCTTTCCATCTTTAATTTTTGCTTGCACATGGATATCATCAATACAAGAATCACTTGCCATGTGTTTTTCTTTATATTCAGGATCTTTCGACAATTCATGGTTTCTTGGATTTTGTCCATGATCCATAATGATTTGTCGTAAAATCATTGGGTCGTTCATCATACTACTCATAAACATTTCCTCCTAAAAGAATACATCTAACATGGATTCTTTATTTATGCTTTTACATACTTCGATAAAGTGATCGACTTCTTCTTTTGTATTGTAGAAAGCTAAACTTGCACGTAATGTACTTGGTGTTTGCAACACATCCATCAATAGCTTTGCGCAGTGTTGACCACTACGTAAACTAATTCCTTTATCTGAAAAATATGTAGCTGCATCCTGGCTAAAGACATCTTTTATGTTGAATGTAATAATACTGCTTTCAACATCTGCATTATAAATCTCAACATTATCAAGTTCACTTTGCATTTTCTTAAGCATATAATCACGCAATTCATGCTCGTATGTATAAATCGTATCCATACCAATTGCATCTATATAATCAATTGCTGCTTTCATTCCTAGTGTTGCTTCAATTGGTGGTGTTCCTGGTTCGAATTTATATGGTGGATTTTTCATTAAAATATTTCCACACATGTCATAGCGAGCATTACTTCCTCCACCTAATAACATAGGTTCCATATCTTCAAGTAATTCATATTTACCATAAAGTACTCCTACACCTGTAGGACCACATAATTTATGTCCACTAAATGCAAAAAAATCACAATCAAGATCTTTCATATCTACTTTCATGTGTGGTGCACTTTGTGCCCCATCAACAACGATAATTGCTCCATGTTCATGAGCAATGCGACTAATTTCTTTAATATCAATTTCTGCACCAAGGACATTTGTAACATGTGCAATCGCAATGATTTTTACTTTATTTGACATCATCTTTTCGACTTGTTCAGGTGTAATCATTCCATTGTCATCCAATGGGATAAATTCTAGTTTTGCACCTTTTGCTTCTGCAATATTCATCCAAGGCAAATAGTTTGAAGCATGTTCTGCTTCATCTGTTAAAATCACATCACCTGGTTGTAAGTGTTTTCCAGCATACCCGTAGGCAACTTGGTTTAATCCAAAAGAAGCTCCTGTTGTAAACACAACTTCTTTTTTCTCACAATTGATAAACTTTGCTACACGTTCGCGTGCTTCTTCATATAGTGTATCTACAGTAAATCCAAGTTCATAATCTCCACGATGTGCATTTACTGAATAATTTGTATAGTACTTTGTAACTGCATCGATAACACTGTATGGTTTAAATGCAGTTGCGGCATTATCAAAATAGATTAAGTCATATCCTTTTTTACTTTTGACTTTCAACATTGGAAAGTCTTCTCTTATACGCTTTACATCCATATTATAAACCTACCCGACTACGTACCTTATTAATATATTCACTACGCATATCTTCATTATCAAACACTTCACTAATTGGCAATAAATACGAAAGCGTCAATAGTTCCTTGGCTTGTTGTTCATCCATCCCACGACTTGTTAAATAGTATAAATGTTGTTCATCCATTTTTCCCATCGAGTTTGCATGACTTGCCATTACATCATTTTCATCAATTAGCAAGACAGGTGTTGCTTTACTTACTTGATCATCACTTGTGGTTAAGATACGACTCATTTGATGCGACTTACTACCAAATGCACCCTTCTTGATTGTTCCACATGCACGTAAATCATAGTTTGCTTTTGCATCAGAAATTTCAAAGTTATTCATATCTGAATTTGTATTTGGTGCATGATGTATACACTCAATATCAAGTGTTTTCTTTGTTGTTGAAATACTTGTTGATACAATTTTTGCTGTTGCATCTTCAGCTAATAAGTTTACAAGTACTTTCTCTTGTACTTCACTATCACTCAACTCATACATTCCGATTTTAATTGTGGCAGCTAATTGTACATCTGCTTCAATTTGAAGTTTTGTATGTTTTGCTCCATTATCAAAAAGAATATGTAATTGGCTGTGATTAGCTAGTTGAATCTTACAATGAAGATCCATATCTTCCACTAGTTTGATAACTAACTCATTTGCAGTATTCGCAGTAGTTGTTATCACTAATTCCTGCATATCGTGAAGCTCATAGGTTTCAACTTTGGAAGTATCAAGATGTAGTACACTATTCCCTACAAGTTGTTCCATTATTTTTTTGCTCCACATGCATCTAAAGACATACGCGTTTGAATTGCAGGTTTTTCAACACCGTATTTATCGTATACCCAGTCATATCCTTCAGTATCGATTTTCTTAATTAATTCATATCCACCAGTTTCTTGAATTTTCCCATCAAGTAACACGTGTACATGTGTTGGTTTAATTAAATCTAAGAAACGTTCATAGTGAGAAACAATCAATAAAGATAAATCTTGACTATTAAATAATTCATATACTGCGTTAGCAACAATTTGAAGTGCATCAACATCAAGACCAGAATCGATTTCATCAAGCATAGCTAAGCTTGGTTTTAATAGTTTCATTTGTACAATTTCATTACGTTTTTTCTCACCACCAGAGAATCCTTCGTTTAAGTTACGGTGAGCCATTTCACTTTGTAATCCTAAATCTTCAATTGCACCTTCCATTTCTTTAATAAATTTAAATAAAGAAATAGGTTTCTCTAAACGTGCATTCATTGCAGCACGCATAAAATCAGAGTTATTCACTCCTGGAATTTCAGCTGGATATTGCATTCCTAAGAAAATACCTACACGACTTCTTTCATCAACACTCATCGCTAAGACATCTTTTCCATCAAATGTAATACTACCTTTTGTTACTGTGAATTTCGGGTCTCCCATAATTGCAGAAAGAAGCGTACTTTTCCCTTGTCCGTTTGGACCCATAATTGCATGTATTTCATGAGTATCAACTTCCAAGTTGATTCCCTTTAAGATTTCTTTTTCATTAATTTGGACATGTAAATCCTTAATTATTAACTTCGCCATTTGTCATCTACCTCTCATTCTTCTTATTGTACTCACAAAGTGCAGTTTAATCAATGATGTTGACTTAACTTTGCGAAATATTTTTTTCATGAAGTTCGTGTGAACTTTTCGTTGAAACACTAGAATTATACTAGTGTTTCCTATATAATATACTAGCGTATGCAAAAAAGCAAAAGCATAGTAGGAGGCATTATGAATATTGAAACAATCAAGGATATCCTAAAAAAATTCTGGTTTGTTATCCTAGTCGGAACAATTTTAGTCGCATTTGCGATCTATTTTGCTTGGGACACAAACAAGGATACCATCGGAGCAAAATCCGTAGATGGTAAGGATGTGATTTTCTCTCTTGCCAATAAAAATTACACAGCTGACGAATATTATGATGAGCTGTTCTCAATCACAGGTAGCGATAGTGAAACCCCTAGTGGAGTCATTCTTGCATATACGATGTTAGAACGTGAAGTTGTAAGTCAAAGTGTAAAAGCAACAGATGAAATGAAGAAAACTGCAGAGGAAAACTTCGAAGCTGCAGAAGCAAGTTTTAAATCAACACAAGGAAAGAATTACGAAAGCTATATGGATACAGAACTTCAAAAGCTTGGGTATTCTGGAGTTGAAGATTTCGAAGACTATTTCTTAGATATCGAAAAAGCTAAGAAGATGATGAACGATTATGTAAAAGATAATCCAAAATTATTCGATAAGATTTATGAAGAAAAATCTCCACGAGTAATTAGTCACATTCTTGTGAAAGTAGAAAAAGATGCAGAAGTAACTGCAGAACAACAAGCAAAAATGGACAAAATCGATGAATTATTAAAAGATGAAGATTTTGGTAAAATTGCAAAAGAATACTCTGAAGATACAAACAGTGCAGTAAATAATGGTAGCTTAGGTATTCAAACAAGTGACAGTTCCCTAGTAAGCGAATTTAAAGATGCTGCTTGGAAATTAAAAGATGGTGAAGTATCTGGATGGGTTCGTACCGAACACGGATACCACAAAATTAAAATCGACACAACAAAGAAAGACAAAATGTTAAAAGACTACACAGATGCAGTAGTTACAGCTGTACAAGAAGCGAACCCTAACCTACGTAAGAAAGTCGTTTGGGAAAAAGCGGAAAAACTTGGTGTAGAAATTAAAGACAAAGACTTAAAAGCACAACTGCTTACATACATGGGCGTTGAAACTGAGAAAGAATAATAGGAGGAACACACAATGAAAAAGAGAATACTTACAGTTGCTTGTGCAAGCCTATTACTCGTTAGTGGATGTAGCAACGCAACAACACAAGTAAAAGATGATGATAAAGTACTTATCAAAGTTGGTGATGAAGAAATCACTAAAGGCGATATTTATACAGGATTAGTTGCACAAGGAAACATTACACCTGTACAACGCGCAATGAGTGAAATCCTAGTAGATAAACTTGTAAAAGTTGATGATGATATCAAAAAACAAGCGGATGAAGATCTAGCTTACTACAAAGAAATGTATGGGGACCAATGGGAAACAACATACAAAAGCTATGGTTACAAAGATGAAGAAGCATTCTACAACGATGTAATTTTATTAAATGCACGTATGAATAAATTAACTTCATTATATGTAAAAGACAATCTAGCTGAATTAGTAAAAGAATTCAAACCTAGAAAAGCTCAAGTCTTCCAAGTAAAAGATGAAGAAAAAGCTAAAAAAGCATTAGAAGCAGCAAAGAAAAAAGATGCTGACTTTACAGCAATTGCCAAAGAATATGGTGATGAAGGTACATATAATGGTTCTGAAGCTATTTACAATACAAATAGTGGATTACCTGATGTTGTATGGAAATACATTGAAGAAGCCGACAAAAATGGAGTTGTAGACAATATGCTACAAGATCCAAGTGCTGAAACATACTATATTGTTAAAGTAACTGAAAAAGACTATAAGAAATTTAAAGAAGAAGCAATTACAAATATTTCAGAAATCTCAATTTCTGCTTCTACAGAAGAAGATGCACCAAAACCTCTTGCAGATCGTGCATTTGCTTACTTCTTAGATAAATACGATTACTCAATTCATGATGTTAATATCTACCAAGATTTATTATCATCTAGTTCAAAGTTTGAGAAATAGTTATGTGTATTTTCTGTAAGATTGTTGATGGTAAAATTCCATCATATAAAGTATACGAAGATAGTGATGTACTTGCCTTCCTTGATATCTCTCAAGTAACAAAAGGACATACACTAGTCATTCCAAAAAAACATTATGAAAACTTTATTGATGTAGAGCCAGAAATTTTGCAAAAAGTTATGGCTGTTGCACAAGATCTTGCAAAAGACTACATGGATAAATTATCTTGTACAGGTATGAATATACTGAGCAATGTGAATGAAGTTGCTGGACAAAGTGTTTTTCACTTTCATGTTCACCTCATTCCCCGCTATGCAAAAAACGACGATGTTGTTATCGAATTCAAACAAAGTCCTGAACAAGATTTGCCAGCATTACAACAATTACTAAAGAAGGATTAAATTCCTTCTTTTTTTATACTTTATTGAAAATCATATAAAAAATGCCACGTTTGTGACATTTTACTTGCTTATAATTTGTTGTGGTACATCAATTAGATAGGATTTCGCTTTTGCTTCTCCATAGTGTTTACTAATGTATGTATATACATCACTTAGTTTTGGTAATCGTGGTGCATATGGAGCGTGTGAGTCAGTGGCAATACAGTCTACTAAATCATCTTCAAGTAAACGTGTTGCAAATTCATTTGCTTTTTGCATTTTATCAAGTTGCAATACACTTGTACGATTTACTTGCATTAAGCATCCCATCTTACGCCATAAACGAACCAATTCATAATCTTCATGTACCCATTGATAGCGTTCTGGATGTGCAACAACTGGTATGTATCCTTTATCGATGATTCGCTGTAAATAGCTAGTTGGTTTATCCATTGCATTTTTTGTCCATGCAAATTCTACTAACATATATTTACCATTATCCCCATATGTCACAAAGCCATCTTCATCTAACAAATGCATGCTTTTATGATTTAGAAAGTTTTCTGCACCTAATATCACTTCAATATCTAGATGATTGGCATCAATCAACGCTTGTACATTTTCTAGCGCTTCTTGTAAATCCGCTTTTGTATTTTCATACATTGGAGGTTTGATATGACTGGTTGCAGCAATGACTTTCACGCCATCTGCAGCAGCAACTTTTAACATATCCAACGATTCGGTAGAGCGTTGACTTGCATCATCTACTCGGTACAAAATATGACAATGTACATCAATCATATGCATCCATCCCTTCTAGTAAACGAACATTCGTTTCAATAACATGTAGTAATACTTTTTCATCAAAATCATATTTTGCACTATGTAGATTTTGATCATAAGTTTTACTTCGTGTTCCAACATAATAGAATAAGCCAGGCACTTGTCTTTGGTAGAATGAGAAGTCTTCTGCAACCATCTTTGGATCAATTTCTAACAATTCATCTTTCAAGACGGTGTCTAATAGTTGATAGAGTTTCTTATCATTATCAACAACAAAATAATAGTCAACGACTCTTGCATCGATATTCACTTGATATGACTTAGCGATTCCCTCTGCAATTTCTTGGATTCTATTTTTAATTAATTCATATGTATCATCTTGAAATGCACGAATTGTACCTTTCATTTTACATGTTTCAGCAACAATATTCTCAGCACTTCCTGCATGAAATGTTCCTATCGTAACTACACTGCTATGAAGTGGATTGATGTTTCTTGAGCTAATGCTTTGTAAGGCACTTACAAATGCACTACCAGCAACAATTGTGTCGCTTCCTAAATGTGGTGTTGCTCCATGCGTTCCCTTTCCTGTGATATCTACAAAGAGCTCTCCATTGCGAGCCATCATCGGACCAGGTCGACATGCAATAATACCTTCATCTACTTCACCCATCATATGAACACCAAATATACACTCCATTGGATAAGTAGTAAACAATCCATTTTCAATCATTACTTTTGCACCACCCGGACCTTCTTCAGCTGGTTGAAATATAAAAGTAATGTTTTTCTTTATATGTTCTTTATGCTCCATTACATACTTGCATAACCCTAATAAAGCAGCCATATGTCCATCATGACCACAAGCATGACTATTTTCACTTGTAGAAGCAAAAGAACGATTGGTTTCTTCTTTTAATGGTAAAGCATCCATATCACTACGAAATCCGATTGATGTAGGTGCATCATTTACTTTTAGTTGTACGACTACAGAGTTTTTCGCTAAGCTAAAATCAAATGTATCATAGCCAAAAGTAGTCAGTTTATCTACAATATAGTCCAATGTCTTTTTTGTATTGAACCCTGTTTCAGGAATTTGATGAAGCTCACGACGCATCAAACAAATTTCATTTTCTAGTTGTTTTATATCTTCTCTAACATCCATACAAAATCTCCTTGCCATTAGTATAGCACAAAAAAACTAAGAGTTTTTGTCCTCCTAGCTCTCTTTATTATGTATTTTACTCACCTTGTGTTCTCGTATTTTCAACTCTTTTTGCTTTTGCACTTAAGATATATGCACCAAGCAATGAGGTAAATGGTACAGTCAATACAATCCCAATACTTCCTGCTAATGCTTGCGCAATCTCTAGTGCAACATAGTCCATATTAAGTATTTGATTGGCATTTACACTGTATGCCATAAACAGAATCATTGTCGCAAAGGAACTTCCTGCATATGCAAGAATTAATGTATTCGACATCGTTCCTATCATATCTTTTCCTACATTGATTCCAGATTGAAATAATTGATATGCCGATAACTCTGGATTTACTTCATGTATTTCATGTAGTGTACTTGCAATACTCATTGCCACATCTAATAAGGCTCCCACTGCCGCAATCAGTACTCCGGCAAATAATATATCACGGATATGTAGTCCTGTTTGATTGGCAATCATAAACAACGTTTCAACTTCTTCCAATTGAAATCCAGACACTCGTAAAATCGATGAAAAGATATTGAAGATAAGTCCTGCAACCATCACTCCACACGCAGTCCCCACAAAGGCTACTAATGTCTTCTTTGTTGGTCCATCAATAATCAGTAAGGTAAAAGCAGATATAATCACTGCACTTATAATCGCGATTAGAATTGGTGAATACCCATGGAAGATTAGTGGTAAGGTGAAAAATAATACAGTAATAAATGTAAAGGCTAAACCAACAGCTGCTTTTAGTCCTTTCATTCCACCTACTGCAATCATCAATACCACAAATAGTCCAATCATTACGTAGATACCATTTGTTCGTTGATAATTGTAGATACTTACACTGTTTCCTGCTTGCGTTTCATCTACTGCCACAATAACTTTACTACCTTCTTCAACTAAGATGTTATGTGTTTTGGTGACATAGTTGGTAATATTAAACTCTTTGCCTTCTAGTTTTCCGCTTGTCACTTTCACTTTTACATCCTGTGTTCCACGATATCCTGAACTCGTTTGTTCATCCGCTTCTAAGTATTGATCATGCACTTTAGTAATCGTAGCTTTTTCATATTGTAGATTATCTGCATGTATTAGTGAATAGGATTCTAGTTTCTCTGTATTTAACCAATATAGAAACACAAAGAAACAACATGCACACACAAGTAACACGATTGTACTAATTCTCTTTTTATCCATCGTTATCTTTTTCATCATGTAATTAAGAGAGATAGCTCATCCACTATCTCTCACCTTTCTATTCCATTATTTTGTAATAGAGTCTTAATCAAACTTAGTTTTTTCTTTTTAGCTTGTAAGCTCCTAATACCATACCACTAGCTAGTAACATCAAGGCAAATACCATTGGTGTTGTACTATCTCCTGTATCAGGTGATGTTGCTGGTTTTGATACCGTGTTATCTTTTGGTGTATCAACCGCTGGCTTTTCATCCACTGGTTTTTCTACCACTGGCGTGTCAGCAGTTTTCTTAATTGTATAACTATCTACTGTTTCTAATGTATCTGTACGGTATGCTTCCATTGTAAATGTATCATCTGTAAATGACAAGTGCATAAACATTGGTACTTTTGGTTGCGCACGTTTTGCTAGATATTCATATTCTGTCACTAAGTCATAATATTTACTTCCACTTGCACTACTTGTTGTTAGATATAATATTCCATCAGGATTTTCTACTTCACTTGCAGTTGCATCAATACCTTCTACTGGCATGAAGTTTTTCATGATCTTTGTACGTGCGTAACAGTGGTCGTGTCCCATTAAGACAACATCTACACCTAACTCTTCAAATACTGGTACGAATGCTTGTTGTCTTGGTTCTACTTGATCTTTATATGTTGATTGTTTTCCAGATGCATAAATACTTTGGTGGAACATTACAACTTTCCATGCAAAGTCTTGATCTTTTGTTTCTTCGTTTACTTTACGCATAAAGTCAACATGTTCTTCATTGTTTGAATTACTTGTATTCAATACCATGTATAGTACATTTCCATATGTATAGTAGTAATCACTATTTGCAGCACTTGCACCTAATCCTGAAAGGTTTGGCTCATTGAAGTGGTTTCCATAGTTTTTGGCAATATCGTGGTTTCCTACAGCTGTAGCTGATGGGATTCCTTGTAGTGCTTTTGGTGTGAAGTATGCATCATACTCACTTTCCTTATTGGCTACATCGACCATATCACCAGTATTGGCAATAAAGCTTACATTCGGGAACATTCCTAATGCTTTATCTAATGTGTTTTCCCATCCAAGTAAGTCCGTTGGAATCGTTCCTGTACCGATTTGTGCATCTGATAAGAAAATAATTTCATATCCATTATCTACATTTTTTGTAGTTAATTTGTATTCTTTTGAATACCCATCTGCATTTCCGACACGATATACATAGTTTTTACCTGGTTCAATTCCGTTGTAATCTACTTTATTTGAGTAGTAGTGTGTATCTGTGAATTTTGTATATGCTTTTTCTGTTGATTTAGCAGGTATTGTTGTTGCTTTTGCTTCATCAAATATACTTACATCATTACCTTCCATAATTTGAAGTTCTCCTGCATTTTCAGAAGTCGCAAACCAAGCAAGGTTTAATGAACTTTCATCGCTACCTACGTTTAATGATACATTTTTTACTGCATCACTATCTGGTAATTTATCACCAGCAGGGTTGATGTTGAATTCAACTAATTCAAATAATGCATCTTCATCCACTTCATCATATGTGTGAAGTTCCACTGCAATTGTGATATCCATAAATGTATTTCCAAATGCATCTGTTTCTGGTTGATCTAAAACTAATACATCTTGCTTAAACGATTCACTGTATTCTGTTTTATATGTACCAGGAACATATCCATCAGCTAAACTTGATACATCTTCTACTAAGAATTCTTCTTCAATGTATTCATCAACTTTTACTTGACTACCATATTCTGTATTCGCTTTATAGTTGCTTGTTGGAATATTAAAGAAATTTCCAACTGGTTTTCCGTTGATGTACATAATCATTGCATCGTTATAACGAACTGTTCCTGAGATTGCATAAATGCTATCCACTTGTTTTTGTGTTAAACGGAATGTGTGACGTAAATAATATGTACTGTATGTTGTCCCGTCATCATTCGTTTTCAACACTTGTCCACTTCCATCGTTTGTAGTTGTGAACGTAGTACCATCATATGTAGGCCAAGCAGCATCATCGAACTCCATGTCAATTGCTCCATGGTCTAACCAACCAATTGGGTATGCCCAACCGTTACGTTTATTCCATCCTTCATACCAAGTACCTTTATTTGGATCTGTATTATCATCCAAATATTTCCAAGTCATATCACTAGTCGCAACATTATAATTTGATAATGTTTCTGCTGGTGCTTCCACTGTATCAACATGACTTGTAATAGATTCAGTAAGTCCTGTTGTCCCAAATAATGTAAAACATGTAAGTAATGTAATTCCAATTTTTCTAAACATAATTCTCTCCTTAACTTTCTGTTTGTAAATTAAGGTTTAGCCAACTCAATGTAACTATCCAGTTAAATTTCTGTCTTCTCATGAATAAAACTTTGGTTGCTTAGCAACACATACACTTTTTCGTACTTTTTTTGGTAGTTGTATTCTATCCCTCTATTATGAATACACCTCTTCAAAACACAATATACCCCTTTACACCTCCTTAAATACATTGCAAAAGAAAAACCTATCCACCAATTGCTCAAAAAATAAACATTGGTACATAGGTTTAGCTCACGTTATGCAATAACTATCCTGGTTTTAGGATAGCATTTATCTAAGTTTATTGCAAGCGCTTTCACATAAAAATCACATCAATTTACAAAAAACATGGTGCATGTTTGTAAGCTTATAACTTACTAGCATGCACCATATGTATGTAAAGTTTGTCTCGACTTTATAATCTACAATTCATAACCCCTATGTATAGAATTGTATTATGATTTGTTTGTTTTTCTTTGGTAAACCGCACGTAATAATACAAGTAATGCCCCACCTGCAAGTGCAACTAACACTCCTTGGTTTGTCGTATCTGATGTATCTACTGGATTGCTTGTATTTGGTGATGTTGATGGATCAGAAACTGTTTTTTGTTTGTCCACTGATGCTTTAACAACAACTGATTTTGTTTTTGTTGCTGTTTTTGCTTCAATTGTAACTTCAACTGTTGCTCCATCTTTACCAACTGCTTTAAGTGCATCTAAACTAGCAGCACTTACTTCTAGTGTGATATCTTCGTTAGTAGCAAGATCAACACTCCATTTTGCTGAAGCGTTTGCTTTTGCTAATACGGCTTTTGCATCTGCTTTTTTTGCTTCATCGTAAGTTAATGTAAAGTCAGTTGCACTAAGTTGTAATTCACTTACAACTTCTTCATTATTGTTGTGTCCGTATTGTTTTACACGTTCGTCATTGATTACACCTGTCCAGTTTAATCCATATGCGAAGTCGTATGTATTTCCTTGAGAATCAACATAGCAATCTAAGTCTAAAGCAACATCTTCATAGTTTGCTTCAACTGTATCCATGTTTGCTGGGAATTGCATTGGCAATAATCCTCTAGGTTCATGGTTACCTTCGATTACATCGTACATTGCTTTATCGCTCACTGAGAATCCTACCACGATTGCATCTACTTTATCTTCAAATTCTGCCATAATTGCAGGTCCACTAGCGTTCATAGAAACAACGATTGGAATATCTTTTCCAGTTGCTTCAACAGCAGCTACTGCATTTAATACGATTGTTAAATCATGACCATTGATAAGTCTTGATTCTTCACCATAGTATGAACGATTTTCTTTTGTTCCATCTGCTAATGTATCACCAGCAATTGATGTTTTTCTTACGTTTTCACCATCTGCTACATATGTACCATATTGTAATGATAATGGGTAGTATCCAAATGATCCATCATCTTTTGTGTAACGTCCAGTATTTGCGAACAATCCACCATTCATAGGTGAACGCATTCCAACGATTACTTTATCAACATTTGTCAAATCTGGTGTTGTGTATGTTGTATTTCCTTCATCATCTACACCTTCAATATCTGTAAGTACTGTTCCATATACAGATTTTGCAACATCAAGGTTCATTGATGAACTCCATCCAGCTGGTGTACTTGAGAAAATTCCAGGTTGTTCTTCTGTGTAAACCATCGGAATATACACTGTCATATCTTTTGGATCTTTTGCATTTAATGAAGCTTCTTGAATTGTGTTATCTGCATTTTTCACCATAACAATTGAATCAAGTTGTGCATTGTATCCCGCTTCTACTTTATCGCTAGAACCAGCAATTGCTTTAGCATCAGCTAAATCTTGATATGGGTTTTCAAATAAACCAGGGTTCATTGTAAGTTTTAATAAACGTGTTGCACTTTCAGCAAAGCGTGCATTTGCAGCTGCTTCACCATCTTCTGCTACCATTTGTTCATATGATTCTACGATTGGTGTTGCATCATTGTTTCCACCAAACATATCTGTTCCATTTTCTAAAATCGCATAGTGACGTTCAGTTGTTGAAGCATTTTCCATTCCCCATGCCATTCCGAAGAATCCATAACTTGTAACTCCCCAGTCTGTACAAACAACTCCATCAAATCCTTGTACTTTACGAAGTAAGTCCATTTTAAATGCACTATATGCTGAACCAACATATTCACCACCAAGTGCAGTTCCATCAGAGTTTACCCCAATTGAGTAACTTGTCATTACTGCGGCAGCACTTTTTGTAAGTCCTTTTAAGTTGAATCCACCTTCAACGAATGGTTTTAGGTGTTCTTCATAGTTGTTTCCAGGATACACTGCGTATTTACCTGCTGCTGTATGTGATTCACGTCCACCTTCACCAGCACCATCTCCTGGGAAGTGTTTAATCATTGCATTTACTGATGATAATCCCCAACCTAAGTCAGTTCCATCAGCTGCGTATGTAGATTGTGTTCCATCTACATATGCTTGTGCCATCATTGTAGCTAATTCCGTATCTTCTCCAAATGTACCACCATTACGTAGCCAACGTGGATCCGTAGCTAAATCAATTTGTGGTCCAAGTGCAGTAACAATACCAAGTGCACGATATTCAGCAGATGTTGCTTTTGCAAAATTGTACATGTGATCTTCATCAAATGTTGCAGCCATACCTAAGTTTGATGGCCAAGATGAAATATCACTATTTTCTGCAGCACTTGAATATAAGTCTCCAGAACCTGCTGTAGAACGTGGATCCGAACTAAAGTCTACAGGCACGTTGAAGTCGCTTTCTTCAACGAATGCTTGCATTTGGTTTGTCCAACCAACTGCATTTTCTACATTATTGTCAGCTGAATCCGTAATGTTACGAACAT
Source organism: Breznakia sp. PFB1-19 (assembly GCF_029893935.1). Taxonomy (NCBI): domain Bacteria; kingdom Bacillati; phylum Bacillota; class Erysipelotrichia; order Erysipelotrichales; family Erysipelotrichaceae; genus Breznakia; species Breznakia sp. PFB1-19. The sequence continues at coordinate 7,524 of NZ_JARXXJ010000021.1, read as the reverse complement.
ACGAATCCGTTAAATATTGTTTCTGGCTATCTGTTAATCCAGCTGCACTATTTCCTTCGTGTGAACTAAATAACATCAATCCAGCAATTTTTTTAATTCCAGTTTTATTTCCTTGGTCATCTGTTTCATTTACTAAATAATCGGCAAGATCTTCTGCTCTTTCATCAGTAGATAAACGCCAATCTTCGTAATCATCAAGTTGACCATTTCGGTTCATATCTTTAAATGCATACGTATACTCTCCGTCAGTTTCAGATAAAATGTATGGATTGTTTCCACTTCCATCCTCATTATGCAATAAACCAAGTGTTGGCCCATTATTAGGGTTCGTCACAAAGTCAACTTTAATTGTTTTAGCAACACTATTTTCAATTGCATGAATATCCTTTACGTCTACAGTATAAGTAAGATTTGTGTCATTTGCTTTTACAGGCGTTACATTGAATGCTCCCACAGCACACACTCCGACCAAAGCAAGATTTAATATTTTATTTTTCATGTTTCGTCCCTCTTTCGCTTACATGCTCATATTTCTCCCTTAGTAATAATCCCCACATGCTTCGTCCTATTTTTCCACTCACCTCCTTGAAAAGTGCATTACAAAAAGAAAAACCTATGCATACGCATCCTCAAAATGAGAATTTTGTTATACATAGGTTTAGCTTGCTTTTGCTATCACTATCCTGTTGCCACCATAGTAGCACTTTGTATTTTTGTTTGCAAGCGCTTTCAGTTAATTTATTGCAAATTCTATAAAATATATTAATTATATATACATATGTATTTGCTTGTTTTAAATATAAAAAAGCAACCCTATTTTGGATTGCTTTATATCTGAATTATTCGGTTTCGATGCAACCGTATCCACCGTTTTGACGACGGTAAACAACTGCTACATCTTGTGTTTCATTATCTTTATATACGAAGAATGAGTGCCCTAACATTTCCATTCTCATAATTGCTTCATCGATATCCATTTCATCTGGAATAATCGTTTTAGTTCTTACAACTTCTTCATCAATTACATCATCTTCAGGAATATCTTCTTCAATGAATGCCATTGCTAAGCTATCTCTTCCTTTATTTCTTTGTAATCTTGTTTTTTGTCTACGAATTTGGTCTTCTAGTTTATCGATAACCAAGTCGATTGCAGCATATAGATCATCATCGACAACCTCAGCTCTTAAAACTGCAAACTTTGTTGGTATTGTAACTTCAATTTTTTGTCCAACAGGATACACTCGGATGACCACGTTTGCTGTAACATCATCATCTATGATGAAATACTTCTTCAAGAAATTGAGTTTCGTCTCAATCTTCTCGGCGATAGCCGGTGTTACGGTTACGTTTTTTCCATAAATTTGTACTTTCATATGCAAGTACCTCCTATTCTTTTGTTACTGTTATTATAGCCTATTTATGTGATGAACGCATTCCTAACGAGTGAAAACTATATGAAAAGTGGAAGAATTGGTTCATCAATTGTAAATAAAAAATAGAAAACGGATAAAAAGCTAATCTTCTCTACTTTTTCTTGTAAAATCGTACATGATATTTGCTGTTAATCCCCATATTAAAGCATCACTTGTTTGATAAAAATAAACTACTTGTTTCGCATTTCCCCATGGTTGTTGATAAGACTCGGGCAATCCTAATTCTGTTGTTGGTAGTAATTGTATTTTATTTCCTTGATCATCAAATGTATATGGTTGTATTTCAACATTGCAGTAATACGCTTTTGGTTCGTGTTTATAAAAGTACTCTAATGGAATGGTAAATAAATGATCCACCTCCGCTTTGTTATATTGCAATGACTCCATTGATGTGTGTAAAAAACCAGCATATGCGTGAATGACCATCCCACTAGCAAGTATAAGGGTATCTAATTTAGCTATGACTTCAATATCCTCTATACTACAACCAAGTTCCTCTACCGTTTCGCGAATTGCTGTATCTAGTGGTGAAGGATCATCTTTTTCAATTCCCCCACCTGGAAAACTAATTTCTCCTGGTTGGCGAATTGTATCGGTTCTCTTTTCAAATAACACATGTAAGTTTCCATCAATATAGATAAGTGGTAATAAAACTGATGCATAAAAGTAGTCTTCAATTCCACTATATCTAGTTTGTTCGTATAAAGTATTTCTCAATTTTCTAATTTGTTTTTCATTCATGAATCTATTGTAGCATAGAAAAAAACTGGAAACATCTTTCCAGTCTTCATTTTCTATAGACACATTTTATAAATGTTGATAACATCCGCTTCGTTTAACGAAACAAAGTCACCAATACTACCACTACGCTTATTTCCATAGCATGCACTGTGTGCCATTGCAGGAATATCTTTTTCTTTAGCTCCGATTTGTGCAAATGTAGTTGGCATTCCAATTAATGCTAAAAATTGTTGGAATGCATCAATTCCTTTATTTGCCGTTGTTTCTAAATCGGTAAAGTCAATTTCGACATTCCATACACGATGTGCAAGTTGTACAAATCGCATCAGATCATGATTCATGTTATAGCGCATTACTTGTGGCATAACAACAGCTAATCCAGCTCCGTGTGTTACATCATAAGTTGCACTTAATTCATGCTCAATATCATGACTTGCCCAGTCTTGTGTGCACCCTACTCCACATGAGTTATTATGTGCCATCATGCCAGCCCACATAATATTTGCTCTTGCTTGGTAGTTGTTTGGATTTTCAATAACTTTAGGTCCCTCATGAATCATTGTCTTCAACAAGCCTTCAATCATTCGATCCGTTACTTCTACATCTGTTGTATTTGTCATATAGCGTTCCATCAAGTGTGCCATAATATCGGTAATTCCTGCAGCACTTTGATATGCCGGTAATGTTTGTGTAAGTTCTGGATTTAATACAGAAAATTTAGGACGTAAGCCTTCTCCTGAACTTCCTCGTTTGTACATTCCATCTTCATTTGTAATTACAGAGTCAGGTGAACCTTCACTACCTGCAGCAGCAATCGTAAGTACAGTTCCTATCGGCAAAGCTTGATCTACGCGTTTTCCTGTATAGTAATCCCAGAAATCACCATCATAGATTGCACCAGCGGCAATTGCTTTTGCGGAGTCAATAACACTACCACCACCAACAGCCAAAACAAAATCAATAGCATTGTCCTTACAAATATCAATTCCTTCATAAACAAGTCCACTTCTTGGATTTGGTTTCACTCCACCAAGTTCCATATATGTAATTTCTTGTTCATCTAAACTTTTCTTTACGCGATCAAGTAATCCAGAGCGAACTACACTTCCTCCGCCATAGTGAATCAAAACCTTTGTTCCACCAAAGCGCTTTACAAGCTTTCCAACTTCACTTTCACTTTCTTTACCAAAGGCAAAATAGGTTGGAGCATAAAAACTAAAATTTTCCATCAATTTCTCCTTTTCACGTATTCGTAATGTTCTTCTTATCTATATCGTACGCTTTTTCTCCTATAAATGCTATGTAGTTTTTCATACAAATACAATAGTATTTTACGATTTACTTGCGATCGTAAATAGGATCTTTATATAAGCGTGTTGCTTCACTCGGTTTCACTCCATTATTATAAGTTTTATCACCTAAGAATTTCAAAAACGGTTTCATATCTTTACCATCAAGTGCATCAAAAAGTAAAGGCAATCCAATCTTTGCATCATTCATTGCGCGGATAAATACTTCATCTTCACTTTCATTGCTTGGTTGACCGGTTGTTGGATGTAACCATGTTCGCTTTTTCACATTCATGACATCGTAACGTGTATCAATATCAGGAAGCACCACATTTCCACTTAGACCAGGTTTACGAGCAATACGTTCATAACTTCGTAATAACCGATATTTCATTTTATGTGGATCATATAAATACTTTTGCGCTTTTTGCCAATCACGTAATGCTTGTTTAATTTCATCACTTGTAATTTCTGTAGAAAAACAAGCGTATACAGCAGGAATATAAACTTCAGCTATGGCACGATCTGTATATTTTCCACGATTTGTAATTTCATATGTCTTAAATGAGCGAATCGTTGTATTTCGATAGTTCTTTAAATTAATCGTATCCATCATTGATTCAAAGCGATGGTGATACAATGTTGCATATTCACTTTTAAAACCAGTATTGTATACAACATATGGATGCATAACTGAATCTAGTTGCCAGTGTAAATAGTGACCGATAATATAACTGGCCATGGCTTTTTTAATTTTATTATTTGGATATTTTAAGTACGTTTCAATCGCACTTTTATAAAAGGCATTTACTTTTCCTCGATGTAACTTCGTACCAATTTTAGATATATGTACATCTGGTGTTTTATACAATGGAAAAACTCCATGAAAAAATAAGAAATCAGGTCCATTACTACCAATTCGATACTCCTCCATATGACTTGTGATAATGTCTCTATATTTCTTATTATTTATGTCTTTTAATACTTCTTCACAGAAGATGTTGTGTGTAATTAAATTTGGCATACATTCACCTCTTACTATGCATAGTGTATCATAAAACTATTTGTTTTTCTTTCGTTTTGCTAGTTGTCGCAGCACCCAGTGATAGACCAAAATCATTGAATATGTATCCATCGCACAATACTTTAATAAATTCTTGATGGTTTCTTCGTCTGCTTCATCTAACTTCGCATAGGATTGCATTGCAGTAATTCCATCACCAATCGCCAATTCATCATACGATTTATTGGTAAATATCTTAACAAGTTTCTTTAACGAGTACATTCCTGCCATCTTATTGTCATAAATTAAACCGCTTGAGAAAGGAATTGCTAAATCGACCATGCGTTCCCAAATTTGTTCAAGTGCCTCATGATATTTTGGAAATTGTACTGCTAATTGTTTTAAACGTAATTTTTCTGCACCTTCTACATTAAAACACATGACAGATCCAGTTTTTGGGATATCTTCAATTAATTGCTTAATGAAATCTTCACGACAGTCTTTACGTCCTAAAAACTCTTTATGACGTACATTATGCTTTGCATCTTCAATATGTAATGAATACTGAAATGTAAGTACATCATAAGGCTTCATTCCATCAAAAGGTGGAAAGGCAAAGGTTTCCCATTCAAAATCCAAATAACTGATTGGGTATGTGACATCTCTAAAAAAATGCGAAACAGCTACTGCATCAAAGAACAAAGTTCCTGTTTTTGCAGCCATGTACTGTGCATATTGATGTCGTGTTCCCTCTACATCAGCAAAGTCGATTTGTGAGATCGTTTCAATTCCTTGAATGTCATGCAATTCAAATTTCTTTGATGAAGAGACTAGATTTAAAATACTTACATCTTTTTGATTAGGAAAACATACATCAAAGTATTCACATTTTCCTTTACGTGTACATATATTGGTACGGATTTTACGTTCTGGTTCCTCTTCCATTACTTTATCAATGGCTTCAAGAAATGGTGTAAGATCACGTTTTCTTTCATTGACTAATTTGCCAATACTATGTTTTGCTTTATTTTTGTCGTTATACAATTTCTTTTCAACAAGTAGTAATTGTTCTAAATCAAGTTCTCCTTGTCGGACATATTCTGGATTTAATCGCACAATAAAGCGATCGACTACGCGAATACCTAAATGATCTAAAACCCATTCTTGATCTGCATACGTTTGTGCTTCATGTTCTTTTGGATAACAATTTGCATACGGATAATACAATACAAAACCATCATGCACTTTACGCATGATTGGCATTTTAATACGTAAATCATTATATTCCAAACGTACACTAACAAATACATCGTACGCATCTACGTTGCTAAAGAAGCGCTCATTTGTATCATGAGGAGCTCCTTTAAAATATTCCTTCATGCCAAATAAACGCAAGGTTAATTCGTATATATTTTCATTGAACATTACATATCGTTGAAACGCTTGTGGTTGCTTTTTTGAAAGCCACAATAGACGATCACAGCGCTGTAATTTATTAATATCTGATAAATGTTTCATAATTCACTTTTTCAATTATAGCATATATTGACTCAGACTTTGTTGTAAACTGCCAATTAATTCATCTTTTAGTTCACTCGGTTCAAGTAAGATACAATCTGGACCAAGGGAACGAAGAAATTCTAAGATCTTTGCTTTGTTTTCCATCGTGAATTCAATAAGCAAACCATCATCAACTTTCTCCTTACTTTCAAGTAAACCAATGCTCCGCTCTTCTAGTAAGATTGCATGTAATCCAGTTACTTTAATTTTCACGCAATATGCTTCAGCAATCAAATTTTGTTTTCCAACATGTTCATCAATTTTAAAATCTGGATCACGTGCAAAACGAATCGAGGCAATTTCAACTCGTTTCATACGTACATCGGATAGTTTGAATGATTTATATCCTGGACGCTTTCCTTCTGTGCGATCATAAGCAAGTACATAATTTCCGTCTTCAGAAACGATAAGCTCATATGGTTGCACATATCGCTCTTCATACGTTGCTGCCTGTAAAGAGCGATACAAAAAACGAACATGCATACGTTTATCTCGAGCTTCTTGAAATAATGAAATCATTTTATGTTCCGTATGAGTTGTTTGTCCACTCCACAGATAATGAATGTTCTTACTTTGGTTAGGTTCATGTAATGCATTTTTGATTTTCATTAGTGCATCGTTGTAGCAAGTCAATTGATTGTAATTATACATTTGTAAGAAGGCACTTGCATCATGTAGAGATTCTATTTCTTTATCAGTTAAGGCAATGGTGGGAACTAGACTTGTTTCATCTAGTCGGTATCCCCCATCTTTACCCGTGATACTTTCAATGACATATCCTGCAACTTCTAATTCTTTTTTGAATTCTGAGATATTTCGTTTATTCGTCTCTAAATAACTTGCAATTTCATCACGCGAAACTACATCGTTTGCTTTTAAGTAATTTAACATTTTGATAACAAGTGCGCTTCGATTCATAGCTGTTCTCCTTAATTATATTTATGCTTGCATACTTTGTAAGGTATGTCTTGGTAAACTAAAACGTTCTGGATGTGTACCAAAGCGTTCATCTACTTTAATTGCTTTAGGTACAATTCCTTGATATGCCAGTGGCTCTACCATTTCCCCTAGTCCAAACTCTAAGGCAAAACCAAGGGCTTCACCAACTTGACTTGCACCATGAGAAATCAATAATTCCACCATTTCTAAATCTCTTGTGTAAACGGCATGAACCAAAATTGGATATCCATTAAAAATCCAGTTGGCATCTGCACCATATGTAATGGCGCGTTTTACAGCAGCGTGATCTACATCCCATACTCCATTTAATAATTCTTTTGCTAATAATGTATCTTTCATTTTTAGTTCCTCCTTGTATTTACCTAGAGTATATACAAGGTTGTTACATCATTTATGTTACATTAAATTAAATATACAGTAAAGAAAAAGAACTACTTAGAGTTTGATATTATCCCCCTTAGGTAGACAGTGCAAATAAATAAAGCACTTTTAACCTAAGGGGGTTTTATTATGGGAAGAAAAAATAAGTATTCATTTC
>NZ_JARXXJ010000020.1:0-36437 GCF_029893935.1 Breznakia sp. PFB1-19 | reverse complement strand
TCGATTTTTTGTCAACACATTGAGCAAATAAAAAAGAAGGGTCAGATATTTCCAACTCTTCTATGTTTTACAATCCTTAACTTAATGACATTGGTAAATATGCTCGCTTTTTTTTATAAGATTTTGTTTGGCAACTATAAGAACTTCTTTAGTTGTTTTTATTTTATAACTGCGTACAATGATAGTGATAAATATCACGAAATGGAGAATGTTTATGAAAAAAGTTATTATTATGTTACTGACTTGTTTTGTATTGTTTGGTTGTCAAAATGCAACACAAAACAAGGATGATAAGAATGCAGTTGTAACGGTTACAGATAGTATTGGAAATAAAGTAACAGTTGCAAAAGGTGCAAAGCAAGTTGTTGTACTTGGAAGTTCATGGGTGGATCTTTATAAACTAGCTGGTGGAATGCCTGTAGCAACAACAAGTGATGCAAATCGTTTTGATTATATTAATGGAAATAAAGATGTCGAAATTGTAGGGGATGTAAAGCAACCAAACTTGGAAAAGATTGTCGCTTTACAACCTGATCTAGTTATTTTAGGTGATGATTTAGCTGGACATAAGGCGCTAACAACATCACTAGAGGAAGCAAGTATTCCAGTATTTGTCACAAAAGTGGAAACGTTTGATGATTATTTAAACGTATTAAAAAGTTTAACGATGATTACAGGAGATACAGATGCGTATCAAGAAAAAGGGGTAGCAGTAAAACAAGATATTGATAATTTACTAGCCCAAATTCCTGTTTCAGATAAAGAAAAACAAACTGCTTTATTTATGCGTGGATTTTCTACAAATGTAAAAGCAATTGCAAAAGACCATACAGTTACTGATATTTTAGATGAAATCGGAATTGAAAACATTGCGCAAAAAGATGGCTTTCCATTAGATACAATATCAATGGAAGCAATATTAAAAGAAGATCCTGATTACATTTTCTTTACAACAATGGGTGATGAAGCAAAAGCAAAAGCAAACATAAAAAAATCGTTGGAGGATGATCCTGCATGGTCTACATTAACTGCTGTGAAAGAAGGACATGTATATTATTTAGAAAAAGATTTGTATCATTATAAACCGAATTCACGTTGGGCTGAAGCGTATGAACATATCCTACAAATTGTGTATCCAGATGTTTTCCAATAAAAGATTCAATCGTTTTATAGTGGCGGGTTTTCTTGGACTTATCTTGCTAGTATTAGCAAGCATTTCCTTTGGTTCAAGTGAGACCTCCTTTCAGGAAGTTTGGGACTATATATTTCACCATACCAATGCAACTGTAGGAAACATATTATGGTATGTACGAATTCCGCGAACTATAGCAACGATTTTATGTGGAAGCGCACTTGCCGTAGCTGGATTGCTATTTCAGTCTGCATTAAATAATGCATTAGCATCCGCTGGAACGATAGGTGTCAATTCAGGAGCTGGTCTATTTGTTGTCTTAGGAGCGATTTTATTTCCTGGAGTTTTTGTAGCTAAATCTATCTTTGCCTTTGCAGGTTCTTTGTTAGCTGCAATTCTTATATTCTTTATTGCTAGAAAAAATGTATCAAAATCAACAATCGTAATGGCTGGAGTTGCGATATCTAGTTTGCTAACTGCTTTCAGTGACACCCTAATTACTTTATATCCAGACACAGTGATGGACAAAAGCACCTTCTTCATTGGTGGTTTTGCACATGTACAAAGTGTAAGTCTACCATTTATTGGATTCGTAGTAATTGTTTGCTTAATTGCATCATGTGTCTTAGCAACACGGATGAATGTGTTGATGCTAGGTGATGAAATGGCAAATTCATTAGGACTTCCAGTTGTTCGAACTCGTTATATATTAATATTCATTGGAGCAATTTTAGCTGCTTGTAGTGTAAGTATTGGTGGTATTTTAAGTTTTGTTGGTTTGCTAGTTCCGCATATGATGCGTTCTCTATTAGGTAATGATCATCGATACTTACTGCCTGCAACACTACTTGTCGGTGCAATTCTTGTTCTTGGCTGTGATTTGTTAGCACGACTAATTTTTGCACCATTTGAAATTCCGGTTGGGATTATTTTGTCGTTTTTAGGTTCTCCATTTTTCTTGTGGCTAATTTTAAGTCGACGCAAGAGGTTACAAGTATGATGAAAGTTTCACAACTGAGTGTAGTTTTAGAACATCACCAAATTTTGCATGATATATCTCTTGATATTAGACAAAGTTCATTTACTTGCATTGTTGGGAAAAATGGAAGTGGAAAAAGTACTTTACTAAAAGCGATGAATCAATATCTTTCCTATACAGGTACAATAACGTTAGACAATAAAGATATTACACAAATATCAAAAGAAGAACGCGCGCGTATGATGTGTTATTTACCGCAACAAAGAAGCATTCCAAACATGAATGTAGAACAACTGATATCACATGGTCGCTATCCACATTTAGGATTTTCAAAGACACTACAACCACGAGATGTAAAGCTAATCCAACAAGCTGCTAAAGAAGCTGGAGTAGAAAACTTACTGCATAGAAATTTGACTTCACTATCTGGTGGGGAAAGACAACGTGCATATATTGCAATGATGATTGCACAGGATACTGACTATATCTTATTAGATGAGCCAACAACGTTTTTAGATGTAGAATATCAACTAGATATTATGGATTTACTCCATAAGTTAAACAAACAAGGAAAAACAATTGTTATGGTTGCTCATGATTTACCACAAGCCTTTACCTATGCTTCTGATATCGTTTTGATGGACCAAGGGCGTATTATAAGTCACTCAAAACCAGATGAGTTGATTCAAACAGATGAAATATATCGCTGCTTTGGTGTTCATGTTCGTTTGTCACAAAATCCAAATGATTTATATCGATATACATTTGAAAGGTAGACTATGGCTATGAATATTGATTCTTCCATCACTTTGTTTGATGATATTAAAACAGATTCATATAAAAAAATAGAAGAATCTGCCAAAGTATGTATAGTAAAAAAAGGAACATGCTTATACAACGAGCATCAACAAGTGGATGATTTATATATTTTGCTAGAAGGTACAGCTATTGCATACAAGAAAACAAATGATTTAGAGCGTCGCATTTTATTTATTCATCGTAAAGGTGAAATTATGAATGAGGAAATCTTAGATGGACAAAAAAGTAGCAGTTCAACGCAATGCATTACAGATGTGCGTTTGTTAGTTATTTCGTGTAAGAGTTTTAAACAAGCATATATGCATGATAAAGTTTTGTTAAATCATGTAATGGAACATATGAGTTTACGTATTCGACGGATGTATCATATGAGTAAAAATGCAACAAATGTATTACGACTGGATAAGAAAATTGCTGCAAGATTATGGAAACTTGCCAAGGATTTTGGAAAAGATACATCAGAAGGTCGAGAGATTGATTTTCCATTATCGATTACTCTGCTTTCTGAATTTGTTGGCAGTACACGTGAAAGTGTCTCTAGACAAGTCAAAGTATTACAGGATGCTGGTTATTTAATAATGAAGAAGAAGCGATTCATTATTTGTGATATGAATCGAATATGTGTATACGCACAAAGCAAATAAAAAAGGACGATGTATATGAAATTCATTCATATGACATTGTCCTTTTTAGAATGTTGATCGATTTGCACAATAATATTGATAAACGGTTGCACAAACTTCGCAGTCAGCAACGGCTCTGTGACTTATCGCGACAAGTCCAAAAAACTCTTTTAACGTACTAAGTTGGTGATTTCCACAAACAGATTTAGGAATTACACGTCTAGCCAAAGTAACTGTGTCAATAACAGGATTCGTTAATGAAGGAAGATTTGCGGCAGTGCACTCTGCATCCATCATACCAATATCAAATGCAGCATTGTGTGCAACAAGTGGTAAGTCTTCAATAAAGGTTAGAAAGTGTTCATAAACTTCATGGAATAAGGGAGCATCAGCAACATCTTGATTTGTGATTCCAGTAAGATTGGTAATAAATGAAGGGATGTGTATCATTGGATCAATAAAACATTGAAACTCATCAATCATCTCATGATTTCGATACTTGATTGCACCGATTTCTATAATCTTAGATGATGAACTTGTTCCTGTTGTTTCTGTATCAAATACAATATAATCACTTGGCATATCAGCGTTAAATGATTCCTGGTACTTTAATGTTTGATATAAACTTTTTCTCATGGTTTCATTATACTCATTCATGTTTCTTTGTCTACTTATTATGGTAAAATAAAAGTATGAAAAAATATATATTAGCCCTGGATTTAGGGACAACAAGTATTCGTGCAATTGTATTTGATAAGGCGAGCAACATCATTGCAAAGGAACAAAAGGAGTTTACACAATTCTTTCCATATAATGGATGGGTGGAACAAGATGGAGAAGAAATTTGGCAAACCTTGCAAACGGTAATCGCTAACTTGATGGTAAATCAACATATTGACTTAGCTGATATTGAAAGTATCGGGATTACTAACCAAAGAGAAACAACACTCATATGGGATGTAACAACCGGACTGCCAATTTATCGAGCAATTGTGTGGCAATCAATGCAAACAAACGATATCTGTGAGACTTGGAAGACAAATGGATATGAAGAACTTGTAAAATCAAAAACTGGATTGCCAATCAATCCGTATTTTAGTGCGAGTAAAATCCGTTGGATTTTAGATCATGTAAAAAAGTCTTCAAAAAAACTAGAAATAAGTAATTTACGATTTGGTACAATCGATTCATGGATTTTGTGGAAACTTACAGGCGAACATAAAACAGATGGATCCAATGCATCACGGACGATGTTATACAATATCTTTGATTTGTGTTGGGATAAACAGTTATGTGAAATGTTTGATATCGATATGCAACTATTACCTGAAGTATGTGATAGTAGTTGTGTTTTTGCCAAAACAAATCCAAATGTCTTCTTTCACCATGAAATACCAATATGTGCCATAGCTGGGGATCAACAGGCAAGCATGTTTGGTCATGGCTGTTTCGAATCGGGTATTGTTAAGAATACATATGGGACTGGTTGCTTCTTACTTATGAATGTAAAAGACAAGCCATACATATCACAAAACGGTTTACTTACAACAATTGCGTGGTCAATAGATGGTGTCGTGGATTATGCTATTGAAGGAAGTATCTTTGTTGGTGGAAGTGCAGTACAGTGGTTACGCGATTCACTGCAAATTATAACTACATCAGCAGAAAGTGAAAGTCTTGCTAAGCAGGCAAAAGAAGATCATGGAGTATTCTTTGTGCCAGCATTTGTTGGGCTTGGTTCTCCATACTGGGATAATGAAGCAAAAGGTACAATCTTTGGCTTAACTCGTGGATCAGGAAAAGCTGAAATAGCACGTGCTACACTGGATAGTATTGCTTATCAAACAAGAGATGTGTTAGAGGTAATTGCTGAAGAAAGTAAGCAGGAGATACTTAGACTTCGTGTTGATGGGGGAGCAAGTGAAAATGAATTGCTCATGCAATTTCAAGCGGATATCACAAATACAGATATCGATGTTGCTCATATTGGAGAAACTACAGCACTGGGAGTAGCATATTTAGCTGGACTTGCTACTGGTTTTTGGAAGAATCAACAAGAAATTTTACAATATCGACAAGTAAAGAAAAGCTATCGTGGAAAGATGTCTGAAATAAATCGCAATCAGTTATATCGAAAATGGAAGAAAGCAGTTGCTGCTACCATACTATTCAAATAAAAAAACAAGCCAAGTATTTGTATATGTATACATTGCTTGGCTTGTTTGCTATTTAAAACGATCAATACGATTAAACATATATGCTGCAATTCCTGATAATAAAAATGCTAATACAGTTATGATTACCCAACTAAGCTCACCATTGTCATCAAATGGTAGGGGAACATTCATACCATAGAAACTAAAGATGATTGTTGGTATCGTAAGAATCAATGAATAAATCGTTAAGAACTTCATTACTGAGTTCATCGAGTTGGAAATAATTGCAGAATATGAGTCAGTCATCTCATTCAAAATACGGTTAGAAATTGTTGCCATATCGATTCCTTGCTCAATTTCAACTGTTAAGTCATCTAAGATTTCATCATCTTCTTCATATAATGTTAAGTAACGTCCACTTTGAATTTTACTAATGACAATAAAATTTGATTTCAATGACATAATAAAGAAAATCAAACTACGTTCAATGCGCATCAATTCCATCAAATCTTTATTCTTTGGCGTAGTACCTAAGGACTGCTCGATTTTTACACGCATTTTATTTAAAACACGTAAGTCATTTAGGTATTGTGATGTAATTTCCAGTAACCATAACAAGACAAAACGAGTTTTTAGTTGTGGATCTAAGCTATTACGAAAACGATCACTAAATGCATTGCGCATATGTTCATTTGAAAAACTAGTTACAATAACACTGCTTTTAATAATAAAACTCATTGGTCCAGAAGAATAAATTGATGTTTTTTGTTCATCACGAAAGGGGGCGTCAAAGATGATTAGAAGTGTATTCGTATCTTCATCGTAATCAATACGCGCACTTTCATCCTTATCCATGGAATAGGTTAAAAATTCTTCAGGTATATCATATTCTTTCTGTAATCGAATACTTTCCTCCTGATCATTAAGATGACGTTCAATCCAAGGTCTGAATTTTGCTTTTTCAGTTACTTCATTCATCCAATCACTTCCTTTCATGTCCATGTACTATTCTACCATGTTTTTCATAAAATACTAAAAAAACGAGCATTGCTCGTTTTGTAAAAGTTAAGTGATTGATGCTTGATAGATAGAGTCAATTGCATTATTTAGCATATTATCAAAATCTTGATTGCTTTGTTTTGCATTTAGACCCTCACTTAATGCTCTTGAGAAACTTGCGATTAGTCCGTGGTTTCTAGCAAGACGTTCATTTGCTTCTTCACGAGAATATCCACCAGATAATGCAACAACACGTACAACGTGTAGTTCATGCATCAAGTCTTCATAGAAATTATCAACGGTGGGAATGGATAGTTTAAAGATAACTTTATCTTTTGGATTTAATGCTTCCAAGTGTTTCATGATTGACTCTTTGAGTATTGTTTCTGCTTCTTGTTTGTCAGGAATGTGAATATCAACTTCAGGTTCTAAAATAGGAACCAAACCATAACTGATGATTTTTAATCCATATTCAAATTGTTGTTTCACAATTTCCTCAATACCTTCTTTGTTTGCAGCTTTAATAACTGAACGCATCTTTGTCCCAAAGATATGACGTTCTTTTGCACGCGTCAACAAATCGTCAATTCCTACAATTGGTTTCATCAATTGCACACCATTCTTTTCTTCTTGTAAGCCTTGGTCGACTTTTAAGAAAGGAATGATTCCTTTTACTTCCCAAAGATAATCTGCTGTAAAGCGATCATCAATCTTGCGGTCCATCGTATTTTCAAATAAAATGGCTCCTAAGATTTTACTAGAATTAAATGATGGGGATGTAATAATTCTTGTACGCATTTCATGTACTAGGGCAAACATTTCATCATCATTGTGAAATGCATTTTCTGATATTCCGTATGCTTTTAATGCTTTTGGAGTGCTTCCTCCAGATTGGTCAAGAGCAGCGATAAAGCCTTTTTCGTGCTCCATACGATCGAATTGTACTTGGTTCATAAATAGTACCTCCTTCAATTGTGATTATAACACTATGGTTAATTTATGAAATTGAGATGATTGAAAAAAGAGCGATACGCTCTTTTTGGTTAAACGATGTTCATTCCACCATCAACGATTACAAATTGTCCAGTTACATAACTTGAGGCATCACTAGAGAAATATAAGATAGTTCCATTTAGTTCACCACGTTTACCAGGACGATTCATTGGGTTTAATGAATTATACATTGTTAAGAATTCATCTGATTTGAATAATGTGTTCTCAGTCATTTCACTTTCAAATAAACCAGGACCGATGGCATTTACAGTAATATTGTATTTACCATAACTTGCAGCCATACCTTTTGTTAGTCCAAGGACTGCAGCCTTACTTGCATTATATCCGTGACGAATAAATGTATCGGATTTATCAGCAATCACTGCATTAATTGATGCGATATTTACGATTTTTCCATATTGTTGCTTCATCATTTCTTTAACAACGTATTTACTAACTAGGAAAATACCTTTTACGTTTACATCCATACTTTTATCCCAGTCTTCTACGCTTAAAGAATCAACTCCACCACGAACTGCAACTCCTGCATTATTTAATAGGATGTCTAAGTGTCCGTAATGTTTTGTAGCTTGTTCGATAGCTTCTTTTACCATATCTTCATTGGTAACATCCACTTGGTATGTAACCGCATCAACTCCAAGTGCTTTTGCTTCTTTAGCCACTTCATCTAATTTTTCTTTTCTTCTTGCAAGTAATACTAAGTTTGCACCTGCTTTCGCATATGCTAGGGCAGCATCTTTACCTAAGCCACTACTAGCTCCAGTAACAACTACTACTTTTCCGTTTAATTCAAACATATTAAGTCCTCCTTACTGTTGCATGTAAGCAACTTGTTCACTTATATTAAACACGCTAAATCATAACTATACAAACGTTATGCCTGCAAAATTAGTTTTTGTTAAATGTAAAATTAGTTTTGGGTAACTTTATACAAAGAGATAAGTTAAGTCATTTTGTTTCAAGATGTTGTAAATTTCGATGAAAAACACTTGCATTATTTCAATAGTGATTGTATATTATACAAAAGTAATGATTAGGAGTAGTATGTTATTCGAGCTTTTTAGAGACTGGTTGGTTGGTGAAAAATCAGAAGACAGAATTTCAGAACGTGCCTATGAACTCATACTTCGATAGTAATGGAGGGGTATGCGCAAGCTTAGCGTTATAAGTGAGAGCCAATATAATCGATATTGGAAATAAGGTGGTACCGCGTTTTAACGTCCTTTAGATGAGGACGTTTTTATTTTTATTGGAGGAACGTTATGAATTTTGATATTAGTATTATTGAACAGTATGGTCCATTAATCCTTAGTGGATTACCGATGGTTTTGTTTATTTCATTTGTGTCGGCAGTCTTTGGGTTTTTGATTGGACTTCTTGCAGTATTTCTAAGAGGTAGAAATAAAGTGCTCAAAACAATTGTAAATGGATATATCGATTTAATTCGTGGTACTCCAGTATATGTGCAATTGATCTTTTTCTACCTAGGATTGCCTGGATTATTCCCAGGATTTAATCCACCTGAGGTATTGAGTTGTATTATTGTATTCTCTATTAACTCAGGAGCATACTTAAGTGAAATCTTACGTGCTGGAGTTGAAGGGATTGATCGTGGACAAATCGAAGCTGCTAGAGCCCTTGGTGTAAGTAAAAGTGATATTGCTAGACACATTATTTTCCCACTTGCATTACGAAATGTTTTACCAGCAGTTATGAATGAGTTTATTACACTAACAAAAGAAACTTCAATTGTTTCAGTCATTGGAGTTGCAGATATGATGTATCGATACAATAATGTATCTGCATCAACATATTCTACATTTGAACCATTATTAGTGATATTCATTGCATATTATATTTTAAATGTAATCTTGTCACAGATTGGTCGTTTTATAGAAAGGAAGTTATCGTATGCTTAAAGTAGAGCATTTATATAAAGAATACAATGAACAAGTGAAAGTTCTATTTGATGTAAATTTCACATTTGAAGATGGAAAAACCTATGCGATTATTGGATCTAGTGGTGGAGGTAAGAGTACATTTATTCGTTGTTTAAATATGTTGGAAGTACCAACAAGTGGAAGTATTGAATTAGATGGGGTCAAAGTCAATGATCCAAAAACGAATCTAGAAGAAGTTCGTACGAAAATGGGAATGGTATTTCAAAACTTCAATTTGTTTGAACACATGACTGCTCTTGATAACGTGACATTTGCACTTCGTAAAGTTAAGAAAATGAGCAAAGAAGCTGCAGACAAAAAAGGAAAAGAGTTGTTGCAACAAGTTGGACTTGGACATCGCTATGATTCGTATCCACATCAAATGAGTGGTGGGGAAAAACAACGTTGTGCAATTGCTCGTGCATTAGCAATGGACCCAGAGGTATTGTTGTTTGATGAACCAACAAGTGCACTTGACCCAGAAATGACAAGCGAAGTATTAAAAGTATTACAAAGTTTATCGCATAAAGGAATGACGATGATTGTCGTTACACATGAAATGAACTTTGCTAAAGAAGTCGCTGATGAAGTCATCTACATGGATAAAGGAAAGATTGTAGAACATTCACCAGCACTGGAATTCTTTGAGCATCCAAAAACAGAGAGAGCACAGGAATTCTTAGCAAATATGATTTAAATTAAATTGGGAGGAAAGATGATGAAAAAGGTATTAGGATTATTTTTAGTTATTGGTTTACTTGTAAGTGGTTGTGGTGGTTCTGGTGATACAAAAGATGGAGCTGACAAAGACAAATTGACAGTCTTAACAAATGCAGGTTACCCACCATATGAAATGACTGATGAAAATGGAGATCTTTATGGATTCGATATTGATGTGATGACTGAAGCTGCAAAAATTATGAAAGTCGATATTGAATGGAAAAATGTTGACTTCGATGCAATTCCAGAAATGGTACGTCAAGGAAAAGGGGATGTAGCAATTGCTGGTATTACACCAAATGCTGAACGTGCAAAGAAAGTAGATTTCTCTGAGTTATATTACACATCTGATGATATGAAAAATGTTGTTCTAGTAAAAGAAGACAGTCCAATTCAAACAGAAGAAGATATTAAAGGAAAATCAATTGGAATTCAAATTGGGACAGTTCAACAATTAATCATGGAAGGTATGGAAGATTCGTATGATTTATCATTTAAGAAATTAAAAAGTTATGCTTCTTTAGTTCAAGAGTTGAACAAAGGTGTAATTGATGCGATGGTTGTTGAAAAAGCAGTTGCTGATGGATTGATGGAAGGAAATGATGGGTTACGTTATTTCTACATGGAAAGCGGAGATGAATTAACAGGAAATGCAATGATTTTCGCTAAAGATTCTGCATTAAAAGAAAAATTTGATAATGCAATTAATGAAATGAAAGAAAACGGTACATTAGATAAATTAATCGAAAAGTGGTTTGAATAGTTTACAACTTTATACATGCTCTTAAATCTATGGTATAGTATAGAAAAGAGACGGAGTGTAGAGTATATGGAAGAACAAAAACAAATAACAAATTATGACAATCTAGAATTACTAGATATGAATCCTAAAGAGACAAAAAGTAAGTTGGCAAATATTGAATTAAGTGAAGATACACTTGTTCGTGCGAGTTTACTTGGGGCAGGTGCTCTACTCGTAGTAGGTGGTGCATTACTGCATAAGAAACATCCAGTAGTTGGAAGCATTTCTATTGCTAGTGGATTAGGATGTGTTGCAACTGAAGTTGCACGTACTGTCATTAAAAAGCAGGAACACAAAGAATAAAGTGTTTCTGCTTTTTCTTTTAGGCATTGCTCATAAAAATGTGTATAATGATAACGTGTCACTACAACATGTAGAATATATTAATTTATAAGGAGTTTGTATGAGACCTGAAATCGTGTTGAAAGCTGGTTCGCTAGCTGGAAAAATATTATTAGAAAATGGAGCTGAGACATATCGAGTAGAAGAAACAGTTACTCGTATTTGTGAGTCATTTAATGCGGATGACGCAAATGCGTTTGCTACTCCGACGGGACTATTTGTGTCATTTGAATACGAAGAAGAAACCTATGTAAAGGTACTTAGGATAAAACAAAATGCTATGGATCTTGAACGTATCCATTTGGTCAACGATATTTCAAGAAAGTGCGTAACAAAAGAACTTGATGAAGTACAAGCACTTAGTGCATTACGAAGTGCGTCGATGATTGAAGGATATAAAAATGCTTGGAAGATTATCAGTGCTGGGTTTGCTGCAATGTTTTTTACGTTTCTTTTCGAAGGAAATCTATTTGACGGAATCGCTGCAGGTCTTGTTGGTGGGGTTGTTCAGGTAATTCGAATGGAGTTGGAAAAGTTGAAGCTTAACTCAATTGTGAATATTATTGTATTATCTGCAATTTTGACAATCCTAGTATTACTGCTTACATATATAGGTTTTGTGGATCATCGAGATATTGCAATCAGTGGAGCGATTATGTTACTTGTGCCAGGAGTGGCGATTACAAATGCGGTACGAGATTGGATATCAGGTGATTATATGTCAGGTGCGACTAGGGCAATCGAAGCGGTCTTGATTGCGATTGGGTTAGCTGTGGGAGCAGGGCTCATATTAAGCCTCTGGATGAACTTTATTGGAGGTGGAGTGTTATGATTCTATCTCTTGTTAAAATCGCTAGTGCTGCGCTTTCTTCGTTTTTCTTTGGGGTATTGTTTAATATAAAAAAAGAGAATCTAGTATATGGTGGTATTGGTGGTGCTATTGGTATGTTAATTTATGAACTATGCAAATTTGGTCAGTTTAGTTCCGCATCGTCTATGTTTCTTGCTGCAGTAGGATTTGCAACATATTCAGAAATTATGGCACGCGTACGTAAAACCACAGTAACGACTTTTGTGATTAGTTCATTGATACCACTAGTTCCTGGTGGAGGGATGTACGAAACGATGTTATATGTTGTTAATAATCGTTTAGATGAAGCATTAAGTACCGGACTTGATACACTAATCAAGGCAAGTATGCTTGCTTTGGGGATGTTGTTTGTTTCAAGCTTCTCCCGTGTAATCAAAATTAGAAAAAGTAGAATAGAACAAAAAAGAACTTCGATCTTGTAAGCAACAAGAATGAAGTTCTTTGTTTTATAAATAAGCGATTGAATTGTTCTTTTGTAACAGGAACATTTTTATGAACTTTGGAATCGAGTAATATTTTGGTAATTAAGCAAAGTAGTAGAATAAGTAAATTACATTCACTCGATTTGAAGTGCGATACCATTTACACTTCATGTAAAGTAAAGGGTTATAAACCATTTGTTGGAGATAGAATCATGGTTACCAATTACTTTAACGTTACAAAAGAACGTTTCAATCTAATGAGTTGCAAAAGAGAAAGATTAGAAACTTTTAACATCTCATTAGTATAATAATAAACTTAAAAACATAATATGTAAATAAGTTATATTGCATTATATAACATAAAGTATGACGGTATATTAAATAATGTATCCACTTTATTTTGTCCTACCCTCGCCAAATTCATACCCAATAGATGCAAGCATTGCGTAGATTTTTGCGCAAGGCACACCTAGAATATTGTAGTATTCACCTTCTATGGACTTGATGAAACAGCTAAGCATATGTTCAATAATATAACCAGTAGAGTGAATCAAGTTCGGTTCGCTTTTTATATACAAATCAATATTTTTGTCACTTATAGGGAAGAAGGTAACCTTAGTTTTTGCAACATCAGTTAAAATCGTTTGCGATCTTGAATCAATAATGCAAATACCAGTGTAGACTTCATTTGTTCTTCCTGACATCTGTCTGAGTCGATTTCTAGCTTCTTCAGTATTTCTTGGTTTTTCAAATATTTGATTTTCAAAAACAACAAATGTATCTAGACCGATAACAACTTCATCACTATTTGGATGTATTGACTGAGCTTTGCCTGTTGCGTTGGCTATTGCGCGTTGTTTTGGATTTTCGATGTTCTTTACTTCAGCAAAGTCACCTTTGCGACACGTGTGATAAATATGCGCGTTTGTAAGTATTTCGCTTTTATGTTTTGCTGTGGTTGCTAATACGATTTTCATATATGTAGTATAACATAAAAAGCATTTTTAGGATTTTTGTAATATATGTACTATAAGAAATTAAGGAGGTAGTATATATATGGAACACAAAACTCCATTTAAGAAAGAAATAAGTGGTATAGAAAATGAAAAAGAGTTTGTTAGAGTTTTTCATAAAAGGAAAGTGAAGCAATTACCTGTATTATTGTATGACCTTGTTGAGGTATTGTATGGCGATATACATGAAGATGATATCATTTATGCTTATCATATTAAGGAAAAGATGAAACCTGATTTTTACATTGAAATTAAAGGAATAAAGAAATATATTAGTGTTAAAATGGGATTTAAGACATCTGTACATACAGAGAATGTATATGAGTTTATACGATTTCTACGTTCAATTGGAGTTTCTTACTCGGCAACAGAAGCATATTTACGCTATCACTTTGCGGACGGAACAACAAACGGAAAAGGTGATGTTCGATTGAGTGGGGAAGAGTATAAAGCTTTGAATCAGTATGAAATAGATGAGATAAATCGCGCTTTCTCTAGGATTTCTAATATTGATAAAATCCTTGATCGCTTTATGTTTGTCGGTACTCGGTTCTCTAGCAAGGTTGATGCACTAATTCTAGGTATCGTTGAAGATCACTGGTGGATTACGACAAAAGAAATAAAAGAACAAGTACTAAGACAAATGAAAAGAAAGACAACATGTCCTCGTATCGGTCCGTTTTCTATACAACCGTTAAATCGTTGTTTGAATAAAAACCCGAAATACGAGAAAGCACGTTATCATGTTCAATTAAAGTGGTATCAAATTTCGGATGATATATTACGTGCGATGATTATACGAGATCAAGAGCTGCCTAGGGATGAGAATCAGTTATTAGAAGAATCCATGCCTAAGTGTTAAGACGAACTTCAGCAAAAATAATAATCGAATAACTTACATCCAAAGCTGACTAGTGAATATAAAAAAAAGCACCCATATGATTACAAGGTACTTGTTTCTTTAAATGGAGCGGGTGATGAGAATCGAACTCACGTAGTCAGCTTGGAAGGCTGAAGTTCTACCATTAAACTACACCCGCAGATGGTGACCCCTGGGCGATTCGAACGCCCGACCCTTTGATTAAAAGTCAAATGCTCTACCAACTGAGCTAAGGGGTCATAAATGATTTAAAATTGGCTGGGGTAACTGGATTCGAACCAGTGCAATGCCAGAGTCAAAGTCTGGTGCCTTACCGCTTGGCTATACCCCAAGAAGTCAAACCAAAGATAATGGTGGAGGGGGGCAGATTCGAACTGCCGAACCCTAAGGAACTGAGTTACAGTCAGCCGCGTTTAGCCACTTCGCTACCCCTCCATAAAAAAATGGTGCCGACTATAGGAATTGAACCCACAACCTACTGATTACAAGTCAGTTGCTCTACCAGATTGAGCTAAGTCGGCATAAAAATGGTGGAGGTTAACGGGCTCGAACCGCTGACCCTCTGCTTGTAAGGCAGATGCTCTCCCAACTGAGCTAAACCTCCATTTTTACTGCATCTGCCTAAGCAGTTCACAGTGCTTTTATATGTTATCATTTGTGCTTTGCAGTGTCAATAGATTTTTTTCAACTTTTTCAACTTTTTCAAAGCACTGTCGGGTCAGCTGTGTAAGCTCATACCTTGCTGATTACCGCCTATTCATAATAACCGAAACAAAACAAAAAGGCAATGAAAAAAAGCAAAAAAATACAAAAAATTTTAAAATAATTTCAAATTACTTATTTTCTTATGGAATATGATTAAAATCTCTTTTCCTTATATAATGTAATATCTGATATTTCTCTAATTATTTAACAAATCCATTTTCTTTTTTCGATATATTGTAGAAAAACATGAATGATTTATGGTATTCACAAGTTATTCATAAACAAGCGTGAATTAGTGTGATATACTATAAACAAATATTTTTGGAGGTTTATATGAATGTTTTTAACACAGATAATTTAAGAAATAAGCAAAGATTTCCTGTGGCTATGATTTATGGGATTATTTGTTCAATAATATGTGCAATACTTATTGCAGCATTTTATCAAGTTTTTCATGGTTGGTATTACTCCCTTATATATGTTGGTGCTGCATTAGCAATTGGTAATGTAATAAAGTACATGGGAAGAGGAATCGATATCAAGTTTTCTATTCTAGCTGTTTTATGTTTTATCCTTTGTTTAGGATTAGCTGAGTTCTTCCGTTATGTATTCATGTTGCAAACAATTTCGTTTCAACTGTTTACATACAGTCTTACGGAATTCTTTGGAAATTTATTCACTGCAGATCCATACAATATAGTTCGCATAATTATCATTGCGTATTCTGGGTATGTTGCATACTACACTGCAAAAATAGTATAGGTGTGATTTATGAAATATCGTCAGACATACGCTGTAATTCATTTGGATAACTTAGTATTTAACTATAATCTTATTAAAAAACATTCAAATAGGAATGTTTTTTGCGTTTGTAAAGCGGATGCATATTCACATGGTGATATTGAAGTAGCGAACACATTTCTTGAATGTGGAGCTGATTACATTTGTGTTTCGTCAATTGATGAGGCAAAGTCATTACGATTGCAAGGGTATAAAGGTTCTCTGTTGATTCTTGGATATGTAGATGCTTCTTGCGTGAATTATGCAATTGACAATGATATAACATTAAGTGTTTTCTCATTAGAGTGGTTAGAAACAGTTGTTGCTTCATACGATGCATCAAAGTTAAAAATACATTTAAAAATTGATACAGGTATGAATCGTATAGGAATGAAGAACTTAAATGAAGTTAAAGAGGTAATGAATTTCTTAGAAAAACATAAAATGGAAGTGGAAGGTATTTTTACACATTTTCATAGCACAGATAAAGCATCTTGTGACAAACAAGTTAAATGGTTTTATGCTATCGTTGATTCATTAAATTATGACTTCAAATGGATTCATACATCCAATTCAGCAGGCACTTTAGGTTATGAGGATGCACGTAGTAATGCAGTTCGCCCTGGTATTGCATTATATGGAATTGATGTGGTCGATTCTCAAATTGGTTTAAAACCAGCTTTTTCGCTTTATTCTCAAGTAAGTTATTGTAAGAAAATTACTGCAGGTGAGAGTGTTAGTTATGATGCAACATATAAAGCAGTGAAAGATATGTACATTCTAACTTTACCAATTGGATATGGTGATGGTTTACTTAGAAAGAACACCGGACGTTTTGTTGGGATTGATGGGCATCCATATGAAATTGTTGGTTCTGTTTGTATGGATCAAATGATGATTCGTACAGATAAAGAGTTTTCAGTTGGGACTGAAGCTGAAATCATAGGAGAATATATTCCATTGATGAAAATGGCAAATGAACTGGAAATGTCTCCATATGAAGTTTTGTGTTTATTTAATACAAGAATCATGAAGAAATATAAGAAAAATGGCAAAATTATTAAGGATGTGCATGAACGATTATGAAAATGAGTCGCATTAAACATCTAAAGTAGTTATAATGGTTTATAGAAGAGAGGTCATTAATGAAACAATACTTTAAGGATAATAAAAATACACTGTTTGTTGCAGTTGTTATCATCATACTTTTAGCAATTGTCTTACGAATGAACGAAATCGTAAGTTTCGTTTTAACAATGCTAGAAGTGTTTAATCCGTTTTTCATCGCAATTGGTATTGCATTTATTTTGAATATTCCAATGAAAGCTATCGAGAATGGATTATCAAAGATTTCTAGAAATAATAAAATAGTAAAGAAGTTCTTGCGACCTTTATCTATTATTTTGACATTACTATTTGCAGTAGTCATTCTTTGGTTGCTAATGATTATCATTTTGCCAAGAGTAGCTGAAAGTGTTGTTTATGTTTTTAATAACTTCAGTACAATTGTAAATAATTCGATTAATTCGGTAGATGATATTTTAAATGATTTGCATTTAGGCTATAAACTTCAAGATATTCCATATATAAAAGAAATTCAAAATATTTCTAAAGACCAAGAATTGTTTAA
The DNA here is from genome assembly GCF_029893935.1 of Breznakia sp. PFB1-19. NCBI lineage: Bacteria > Bacillati > Bacillota > Erysipelotrichia > Erysipelotrichales > Erysipelotrichaceae > Breznakia > Breznakia sp. PFB1-19. The sequence continues at coordinate 18,610 of NZ_JARXXJ010000020.1, read as the reverse complement.
ACATGTAATTACGTTTTTCGGAAGTATCACTCAAGGTGTGGTAAAAAATGCAGTTGAATTTACAAATACATTCTTTTCTTATTTCTTGGCATTTTGTTTAAGTATCTATTTGTTAGCTGGAAAAGAAACTTTGATTTATCAAACAAAAAAAGTGACAGTTGCACTTTTCCCCAAGAATATCAGTACATTTGTATTTGAAACTGGCTCTAAAGCCAATGTAATCTTTAAAAATTTCGTTGGTGGACAACTCGTTGATTGTATTATTAAAGGTGTTATGTTTTATATTGTATTCCAATTCTTGGATTACCGTTTTACTGAATTGATGGCGACAATTATTGCAGTATGTAGTATTGTACCTGTATTTGGACCGATATTTGCTATGCTTATTTGTTTTGTTCTTATATTCTCATATAATCCAATCAATGCATTATGGTTCATTATAATTTTCCAAGTGTTATCAAACTTCGAGGGACAAGTAATTTATCCAAAAATTGTTGGTAAGACAATTGGACTGCCAGGAATTTGGGTGTTATTATCAATCTTTATTCTTGGTGGAAAATTTGGAATTGCAGGAATGTTGTTGGCAGTGCCTATTACAGCGCTTGCGTATGAATTGTTTGTGGAATATATTAATTCACGTTTGAAGAAAAAGAAAATTAATTATGAGTTGATTGAAGAAAAGGGAGAGGATTAACATGAAGAAAACACTGGGGATCTTGCTTTGTTTCACATTTATAATCAGTGGATTAAGTGGATGTGGAAAAGAAGATAATAAAAATAAAACACAAAATGTTTGTGGAATTGATTGTGAGAAAGCGGATGTGAGTGAGTATGAAGCATTTGATGATAAGGATCACGTATTTTTAGAAGTAAATATGAATCAAGCAAATGAATTTCTAGAGAATAAAGAGTTCACAGGTGTGATTTACTACGGATTTCCGACATGTCCATGGTGTATTGAAGTACTACCGGTACTTAATGATGTCGCAAAAAATGAAGATATGAATGTGTATTATGTTGATCGTGAAAATGATGAAAATAAGGCACATCCTGAATGGAGAGAGAAAACGACAAAGATTCTAGATGATGCATATGGGTTAGAAACGAATGATGAAGGTGAACCAAATCTTTTTGTTCCTGAAGTTGTTTTCGTTAAAGATGGTAAAATTATTGGTCATCATATGGGAACAAACGATGACCATGACGCAACAGAAAGAAAAATGACAGAATCAGAGAAGAAAGAATTACAAACAGTGTATGAAAAATTGTTTGCTAAGATTAAATGATGAAAATTATACTTGTTTTATTAAGTTTATTACTTCCAGTCCAAAATCTGAATAGAGAACAAGTTACACTTGATCATTGTATTGATGGAGATACAGCTTCTGTGATTGTGAATGGAAAGAAGAAAAGTGTTCGCTTTTTAGCGATTGATGCACCAGAATATACAAAAGAAATAGAAGTATATGGTAAAGAGTCGACTGATTTTGTATGTGACTCATTGATGAATGCGAGTACAATTGAATTAGAATATGATGGTGCAAGAGAAGATAAATATGGTCGTTTACTTGCTTGGGTTTTTGTGGATAATGAGTTACTGCAATATCAAATTGTCCGAAATGGTCTAGCAGAAGTAGCCTATATTTATGATGATTATCGATATGTCGAAGAACTGTACACAGCACAAGATAAAGCAAGAAACGAAGGATTAAATATATGGAGCGATACCGAATATAACGCTTCAGAATTTGATTTAAACTATATTTTTGCAGTAGTTGTAGCATTGGGATTGAGTTTACTTCGTTATGCAATAAAAAGACAAAGTAAAAAGCGATTCCGTTAAGAATCGCTTTTCTTTTTCCTACCGCTTATTCCGATAGTACTTTGCTCAGGGTGTAAAGTGAAGTAGGAAGATAGGAAAGGGATATTTAACTTCACTTTACAAGTATATGATATGTTAGATATGTTGAACTGTCAAGGATAGTACAAGTTTATATAAGTATAATATAAGGAACAAAATTGATATATGGAGGAGAATAAAATGAGATTAGAAAATAAAGAAATTATATTGGATTTGACCGAAAAAGGCGGAGAAATGACGGCATTAACTTTAAAGTCGAACAATGTTCAGTATTTATGGCAGGGTGATGATGCTTTTTGGTCTGGTAAGAATCCAAGTTTATTTCCACAAGTTGGTAATACTTACACAAATTCGTATGAAATAAATGGTAAAACTTATGCTATGAAAAATCATGGATTTATCAGGAATTCTGAATTAACGTGTATATCATCTAATGAATACTCAGCAACTTTCCAATTGCTTTCAAATGATGATACATTGGCAGTCTATCCATTTGCATTTGATTATCGTATTACGTATACCATTGAGGGATCAAAAGTAAAAATTTCTTATGATATTAAGAATATAGGTGACTCTGCAATGCCGTTTGGGTTTGGGCTTCATCCAGGATTTAATTGTCCTTTAGAACAAGATGAGACATTTTCAGATTATTCTATCGTCTTTGATCATGAAGAACAGTTAGAACAAATTCACTTTGATCCAAATAAAGAAACTCCACACTATTCTACATCGTTAACGATAAAGGACCTGCCTTTGCGCTATAAAACAATAATGGATGCAGCAACATTAATCTATAAAGGAATGAAGTCGGAATATGTTACTTTACAAGGACCAAAACATGCGGTGCGTTTATCAATTCAACCTTTTCCGTTGTTTGCAATATGGACTCCAAGTGAAAATGCTCCTTTTGTATGTTTAGAACCATGGTATTCTCATGGAGATTTTGAAAAGGTTGATGTCCCTTTTGAAAAGCGTGATGGAACGATCATTTTGAAACCAAACGATACATTCCATACATCTTATAGTATTGAGGTTCTTTCATGATTGAACAAACAGCTGTTCAACCCAATGTACTGTTAGTAGGTGTTTCAGAGAAAAAGACAAGTGACTTCGAATATGCAATGGATGAACTACAAAGTTTAGCTGAAGCAAATATGTTTATGATCGTCGATTCCATAAAACAAAATAGTGAGTCAAGTGATCGAAAAACATATGTTGGTAAAGGAAAACTTATGGAAATCAAGGAATTCTGTGAGAACAATGAAATTGATATTATCATTTTTAATGATGAACTAACACCAAGTCAGACTAGAAATATTGAAGAAGTTATAAGTGATGTTGAGATTATGGATCGCACACGCTTAATTTTGGATATCTTTGCAAGCAGAGCACAAACAAAAGAAGCGAAGTTGCAAGTAATGATTAGTTCACTTGAATATGATTTGCCGCGTTTAGGTGGTAGCTATGAAGCACTTAGTAGACAAGGTGGTAGTAGTACATTACGCTCTAGAGGTGGCGGTGAAACAAAGTTAGAAAGCGATCGTAGAGTAATCGAAGCACAAATCGCAAAATATAGAAGAGAATTGAAGAAACTTGTACAGGAAAGACAGACACAACGAAGTAAACGTAAGAAGTCAGATACGAAAACAGTAGCACTTGTTGGGTATACAAATGTTGGAAAAAGTACACTTATGAATGCTTTACTCGATGACGATAGTGATAAAAAAGTATATGTTGAAGATATGCTTTTTGCGACGCTACAAACAAGAGTTCGAAGAGTGGAATTAACAGACAAAAAATGGTGTTTACTTACTGATACAGTAGGATTTGTTGACAACTTACCACACCATTTAATCAAAGCATTTCGCTCTACTTTGGAAGAAGTAAAGGAAGCAGACTTATTGTTACACGTGATTGATAGTACGAGTCCTCATATTAATCACCATAAACGTGTAACACTGCAAACCTTACAGGCTATCGGCGTCGAGGACACACCGATTTTAGAAGTTTATAATAAAGTAGATAAGTCAAATGAAAATTATGATGATTCAATGAAAATTGCAATTTCAGCAAAAAACGGATATGGTCTTGAACGTTTAAAGCAAGAAATTACGCAATTACTTTATAAAGATTATAAGGTTTATCAATTGCTCATTCCGTATGAAATGGGGAATATCGTGCATATGTTGAGTGAACAATATGAGACAAAAATACTTGAAAATCGCGAAGATGGAATTCTTCTTGAAACAAGTATTCCGAGCACTGTGGCAAATAAATATAAAATGTATATAACGAAAACCATTTAGTGCAATCCAATTAACTTCCTTTTATAAATGGCTTATAATAAGCTATAGAAGAAGGAGAGGAAAGGAAATGAGAATTTTAAATTATAGCGAATGGAAGGATACAGCTTTAACGCTTCATCAACTTTCGCAAATGTTAGGAAAAACGAAATTAGCTTGGCTTGAGCCCCAACCTGAGTGGAATCATTCGTTATTACAAATTAATGCTGATGGGTTTACAACAGGATTGATTAACAATGGTGCGAATAGTTTTGAAGTAAGAATTTGCTTGGAAGATGGAAAAGTTGAAGCTTTAAATTTAAATGGAGAAAAGAGTTCGTTTTCATTTGAAAGTGGAAAATCGGTTGCACAATATTATGAGATGTATAAAAAAATGTTAGAAGATGTTATGTGTCATACGAATATTTGTACAACACCGATGGAAATGAGTATTACTACACCGTTTGAGAAAAATCATACGATTTTGCATTATGATGCAACTTGCGCAAAAGATTTTCATCGAATGATGGCTTTTGCATATGAACAAGAACTAAAATTTGTTTCTTCTTTTAGAGGAAAGAAAATATTGCCTAGTTTTTTCTGGGGAACATTCGATATGTCAGCTGTATTATTTAGTGGAAAGAAAGAACCATTTCCATATAATGGATATATTGAAAAGTCAGCATTTGATGAACAAATGATTGAATTTGGATTTTGGCCGGGAGATGATGTTGTTGATGAACCAGCATTCTTTATTTTGCCATATCCATTTATTACGAAAGATTTGACAAAAACACCTATACAACCAGATAAGGCATACTATAGTAAAGAGAAAGCAGAGTATTTTTTAACGTTACGAGATGCATGGAGTTATGATGATCCTGCAAAGGCAGTTATCGACTTCTTCACTAGTGCATACAAGATTGTAACTGAAGAAGAAGGGTGGAAGAACCTAGAATGGTTTGATAAACCGTTACTCGCAGAAAAAGGTAGTCCATTAGTAAATAAACACAATCCATCTAAATAAGATATGAGTTAATTAAGGGTAGAGTTTTAACTACCCTTTTTTATTTGTTTACGTTATAATGTCTAGGATAAGGCGGTTTTTATGAATTTTTTAGATGATAGTATTTTATATTTTATTAATGATAAGTTAACAAATCCAAGACGTGAACGTATAATGCGTATCGTTACTCGACTTGGGGATTTTTGTTTTATTTGGATCGCCTATGTGATTGTTGCGTTCATAAGAGGTGAGCGCGAATTATCATTTGCACTAGTTGGTGTGATGCTTTTTATTAATGCAATAAATAATGGATTTATTAAGGCAATTTTTAGAAGAAATCGTCCATTTGAGGATCATCCGGACATTCATATATCTATTCCAAATCCATATGGATCATCATTCCCTTCAGGTCATAGTGCAAACGGATTTGGTTGTGCTGTAGTCATTATGCACTTTTATCCTCAATTTGGTTTTTTCTCACTAATATTTGCATCACTTATTGCTTTCTCTAGAATGTTTTTACGTGTACATTATTTTACTGACGTAGTTTTTGGAGCAATTGTGGGTACTCTAATTGGTATTGCGTATATTACAGTTATGATACTATGAGACGATTACAAATATACGAAAACGATGCATCACAACGTTTAGATAAGTTTTTGCAAAAAACACTTCCAAAATTACCGAAAAGCTTAATGTATAAATATATACGAAATAAAAAAATAAAGGTAAATGGAAAGCGCTGTACACCAGAGGTGAAGTTACATGTAGGAGATACTGTAACGCTTTATATTAGTGAAGAATTTTTTGATAATCCAGTTGACTATTCTTTTTTGGATGCACCAAATAGACTCTCTATCATTTATGAAGATGAGAATATTCTTATCTTAGATAAACCTATTGGTTTACTTGTTCACAGTGATATTAAAGAGGATAAAGATACACTAATCAATCGAATATTGCATTATTTATATGATAAAAAGGAATATGATCCAACTCAAGTACAGAGTTTTACACCAGCGCTTGCTCATCGATTGGATCGAAATACACAGGGGATTATTATGGCGGCAAAAAATGCTGCTTCATTGAGACACTTAAATTCATTGATAAAGCAACGTGATATTGATAAGGTATACGTAGCGCTAGTTGAAGGTATAGTTTCAAACAAACAAGGTGAACTTGTTCACTACCATGAAAAAGATATGCATGGTGATGTTAAAATAACTGATACTCCAGTTTCTTCAAAAAGTAAACAAGTACGTTTAACTTATAAAGTAATGGAGGGTTATAAAGATGCAGAACTTGTAAAGATTCATTTAGAAACTGGAAAGTCACATCAAATCCGTGCGCAGTTTGCTGCAATAGGGCATCCACTTGTCGGAGATACGCGATATAAAGCAAAATCAAATAAAATGCCATATCAAGCGTTAGCTGCATCTAGTATTACATTCCATACTCAAAATGATCGTTTATTTTCATATTTGGATGGTAAAGAGTTTTCGATTAATGAAATCGAGTTTACGAAATATTATAAAAACAAGTAAGTAAATATTGCTTGTTTTTTTATTAAAAATCAAATTAAATCAAGTTTTTATTAGTTATAAAATACTTATCATGTTAAAATCCTACTATTAATACAGGAATTGTGTTGACAAGTTGAGAAAATGTGGTATATTTGTATTAGGGAAGAGGAAAGAAATGCATTTAAGCCTTTAAATATAGCCGCAAACAAGCGGCTATCGAGTAAGGTTTAAATCCTACTTAATTGTAAGGGAATATGGTGTATACCATTTTCCCTGAATTAATTTGATATCTATCGAGTTTAGTTTTAATTAAATTCGATGTTAAATAGGAAGATAGTGGATGTAACACAAAAAAAGGAAGATGGGATTCGTTTTACTGAAAAGTGAAACATGTGTTACGAAATATGTAATATTAAATCGCATAGTGATATGCAAGAAACAACCTTGGTGCCCTCCGAAGGTTTTTTCTTTTTTGGAGACTGTAATAATGGTATACTTTTATCACGAGAGGAGAACCTGAATGAAACTTGAAATAAAAAATATACATAAGAGTTTTGATGGAACCGAAGTGTTACATGGTGTAAGTTTTTATGCTACTGATGGAAGTGCACTTGGTTTATTGGGGAGAAATGGTGCAGGAAAAACAACAACTATACGAATTTTAATGGGAGTTTTTCATGCAAATAGTGGAGAAGTGCTTTTAGATGGAGCTCCCTTTGATCCAAAATTGCATAAGATTGGATATATGCCTGAAGAACGAGGGATGTATCCAAAAAAGAAAGTAATGGAACAACTTATTTACTTTGGCGAACTTAGAGGGATTAGTAAACATGAAGCTAAAGCGAATGCAATAAAGTTACTTGATAAACTTGGTATATCTGAATATACAAACAGAAAATTAGAAACGCTTTCAAAGGGTAATCAGCAAAAAGTACAACTTGTCCAAACACTAATTAATGATCCGCAAATTATTATTTTGGATGAACCATTTAGTGGACTTGATCCAGTGAATTCACAAATGTTAAAAGATCTGATAGAAGAGGAAATACAAAACGGAAAGTTGGTTATCTTTTCTAGTCATCAAATGGGATACGTCGAAGAATTTTGTAAAGATGTTGTGATTCTAAATAAGGGTAATGTTGTACTTAAAGGTGAATTACGAAGTATTCAAAAAGAATATGGTGATCAAAAACTAATACTGAATGCAAATGGAATGACAACACAAGAACTTTCAATCTTGCTCTCGCAGCAAATGGAAGAATGCGTATCTGTTGTCGATGTTCGTAAAGATTATGTAATATTTGAAATGTTGGAAAATTATGATAAAAAGTATATTGCCAAGAAGTTGATTGATTTGGAAATAGATATCGATGTCTTTGGTGATTACAAACCAACTTTGACAGATATATTTGTGATGAAAGCAGGTGATGTAGAATGAAACAGTTCTTACACATCTTAAAGTGGGAATTTTTAAACTTAGTAAAGGCAAAAGCATACATTATTACAACTGTGATTTTTGTAGTAATTGCAATCGTAGGGTTTTCGATACCAACGGTCATTGGTGGAATTGGCGATGCAAATGCAGAAACAGCTGTTGTTGATCAAGATACAGAGAAAAAAGTATATGCTGTGTATGATCCAACGAAGTTTCTAGATAATGCTGAAGATACAATGAAGTTATATCTCCCAAATGTGACATTTGAGTATAAAGATTCTGTAAAAGCAATAAAAGACATGGTTGAAGATGACAAAGCAGATGCATCAATTGAAGTGCAAGCAAATGGAAATTTCACGTACTATGTAAAAAATAATAGTTTAACAGATTCATCGCCTTATGTACTACAAGAGTTATTCTCACAAATTAAGCGAAACCATGCATTTGAAGAAGCTGGTATTGATGCAAAACAAGTTATGGATATCTACTATGGAAATACTGTAAATGTGAATACGGTTAGTTTAGGTGTTGATGGAACTAACAGTATGATTTATACGTTTCCACTTATAATGCTGATTTATATGGTAGTTGTATTATACGGAAATATTGTAGCGACTACAGTAGCAAGCGAAAAGGGAAATCGCACGATGGAATTATTAGTTACAAGTGCAAATCCTAATGCATTGATTTTTGGGAAAGTTATAGCAGGTGTTCTAGCAGCAATCCTTCAAGTCGGACTCATGCTAGGAGTATGTGTATTATCGTATTCTATAAATAGAGAAAGTTGGGGAGGTTTACTAGATTCTATATTAAATATTCCGATTGAGATTCTACTTTCATTCGCAGTATTTGGAATCTTTGGATTTATCTTCTATGCATTTATCTTTGGTGCAATTGGAGCACTCGTTTCAAAAAGTGAAGATGTTAATAGTAGTGCAACTCCAATGACATTTATTTTCTTGATTATATACTTTGTAGTGTATTTTGGAATTGTGATTGATCCAAATGGTGCAATGTTTACAATTGCATCAATGGTTCCGTTAAGTTCGCCAATGGCTATGTTTGCGCGAATGGCTGTTGTTGATGTTCCAGTTTACCAAGTAATTATTTCGTTAATTCTACTAATTGGATCAACGGTTCTTGTTGGAATTGCAGCTGCAAAAATATATCGTCGAGGAACATTAATGTATGGAAATCAAATTAAGTTATCACATGCAATTAAGTGGTTACGAAAAAAAGATTAAGCAACAATGGACAAGTCTTAAGTGATTTGTCTTTTTTTAATACAATAAGGAAATATTTTATTTAGAAATTGTTGCCAGCAAACTTTATTCGTGTATAATCATATAAGATTGCATTGGAAAGTAAGGTAGACATATGAAAGTAGGATTTATATCATTAGGATGTAGTAAAAATTTAGTTGACAGCGAAAATATTATGGGAATGTTTCGTGGTGTTCATGAATTAGTGAATGATCCAAAAGAAGCAGAGGCAATAGTCATTAATACATGCGGATTTATTGAATCAGCAAAAACAGAAGCGATTAATACAATTTTAGAGATGGCAGAATATAAGAAGGCAAATTTAAAGAAATTAATTGTTGTTGGATGTCTTGCACAAAGATATAAAGATGAACTAGAAGCCGAAATTCCAGAAGTTGATGCTTTTGTTTCAATTAAAGAATATCCACATTTACATGAAATTTTAGAGTATCACCTAGGTGAACCACTAAAGGTTTATAATAAGAACGAACGTTTGCTTTCAAGTAAACCATATACGGCATATATGAAAATAGCAGAAGGATGCAGTAACTGTTGTACATTTTGCGCCATCCCTCTAATTCGTGGTGGAAATGTTTCATATCCAAAAGATGATCTTGTTGCACAAGCAAAAACGCTTGCTAAGTCAGGCGTAAAAGAATTAGTCTTAATTGCGCAAGATACTACGAAATATGGATTAGATTTATACGGAAAACTTTCGTTGTTAGATCTACTTGAGGAATTAAATACAATTGATGGATTGCATTGGATTCGAATATTGTATATGTACCCAGATGAGATTGAAGATTCATTAATTGATGGAATGAAACAGTTGGATAAAGTAATACCGTATTTTGATATTCCAATGCAACATGCGAATAATGAGTTGTTAAAGGAAATGAACCGCCGCGGAACAAAGGAAGCTGTAATGAATACAGTTGCTAAAATACGTGAAACATGGAAGCATCCAACATTAAGAACTACATTTATTGTAGGTTTTCCAGGAGAAAGTGATAGTGACTTTGAAGAACTATGTCAATTTGTCAAAGATGCACGTTGGGATCGAATGGGTGCTTTTACATATTCGCCAGAAGAAGATACAAAGGCATATGATATGGATAATCAAATTGATGATACTGTAGCACAAACAAGACTTGATCAATTGATGCGTCTGCAAAAAGATATAGCACTTGAAAACAATCGTGCATTTATTGGTGAAAAGGTAGAGGTGCTTGTTGAATCACAAGAAGGATTAACTGGAAAATATCGTGGACGCAGTAAAATGAATGCTCCAGATGAAGTAGATGGTATGGTTATTTTTACAAGTGATGAAGTGCTTTCTTTTGGAAGCTTTGTAACTGTAGAAGTCACGGATGCACTTCCATATGACTTGATTGGTAAACATGTTAAATAAATTGAAAGGTGCAGTTTGTTAAATTGCGCTTTTTTTATGCATGCCTCAGACTTTTTTATATTTCACTTTTTATGTATAATAAAAACGGAGAAGGAAATATTATGAAATTACTTAATTATGTATTTATATTGTTAATAGTACTTGCATTAGTTGTTATTATAAATGGGAATCCACATACAACGTTGGGTTTTCTTATGATGTCAGTAGCTGCTGCAGTCATTGTTATTTCCTTAATTGCAATGTATATTGTTTGGAAAGATTAGATAAAGTCGAGATTTCGGCTTTTTTTATGGGTTAGTGCTTTCTATAAACCAACGGTTTATTTCGTAGAATATGCTTCGTTCACTTTTCCCAATACGACAACGATATAAGATACCACATCCACCAACTTTACTTGCTGCTTTGCGAACTTCCAATATTTTATCGATTTTATATTTCGCACCATTATTCCAAATAATATAAATGGGTGTTAATGTGCCATGTTCGTCGCACATTGTAATAACTTTTATGTATTTTTTAAAGAGTTGCATAGACTATGAATTTCCTTTCAAAAATCCAACTGGATGGATTGTATGGTTTCTTTTTGGATTAACAGAACCAAAGTCTTTGTCTACAAGTGATGAAGCAGAGTTCACACTATAAAAACCATATTTTTTTCGTATATCTTCAACAACAATTTCGATTTTCCGATTTTTTGCCTTAGCTACTGTGTCTTCAAAGAAACTTAGTTGATAGTATGTATTTGTTTTAGTAAGTTGTGATACATGGACACCAATGCTACGTATCGGAAGTATAAAGTCATAACTTTCTGCAAGTAGTTCCATTACGATTTGCAAGATTTCACTGCATGTATCAATTGCAACTGATATTTTACGCTGATGAGTAAATCTGTGTAAATTGGTATCTCTTACTGAAAGTGTAATGACTTTGGCCATAAACTCTTTCTCTCGTAGACGACAAGCAACGGAATTGCTTAGTCTTTCTAAAACAATTTTGGCTTCATCCGCATTTGTAATATCTTTAGGAGTAGTCCAAGAATTACCAATAGATTTTGGTGGGACTGTGAATGTTTCTAATGTAACTTCACTTGTTTCCATTCCATTTGCATAACTCCAAATAAGAAGACCCATTTTGCCAAATTTTTGTTTTAGCAAGGTGGTTGATGCACATGCTAAATCTCCGATCGTATAAATTTGTAAAGAATGTAGCTTTTTTGTTGTTGCATGACCAACCATAAGTAAATAACTAACGGGGAGTCGCCAAACAAACGTCTTAAAGTTTTCTTTCGTAATTTCTGTAAGCCCACTTGGTTTCTTATAATCAGAACCAAGTTTTGCAAATACTTTATTGAAACTAATGCCAATAGAGACAGTGAGTCCATATTCATGCTTTACGCGTCTTTGGATCTTTTGTGCGATTTGTATGCCGCTACCATATATACGAAGTGAATCGGTGACATCAACCCATGCTTCATCTAAACCAAAATCTTCTACGCGATCGGAGTATTCATGATAAATTTCTTTTACTTTTGATGTATAGTATGCGTACTTTTTCATGTCTGCTTGAACAATATGTAAGTCTGGACACTTCTTTAATGCATTTCGAATGGGTTCGCCAGTAATGATTTTGAATGGTTTAGCCTTAATATTTTTTGCAAGAATGATTCCATGCCTTTGTGATTCATCGCCACCAACCGCCATTGGAATATCACGTAAGGGAGGAGTAAGCATTTCCTCAATTTGTGCATAACAATGGTTAATATCAATATGTAAGATGGTTCTCGATTCGTGCTGCATGATGTGTCCTCCTATCTAGAGCATAACACAAGATTACCATTTTTCAATCAAAAATGGTAAAAATTACTTTTTCTATTTTAATAAATTTGCATTGTTACAAAAATAGTGATAACATGAAATCATGAATAAAGATATTTTAAAACACCAGATGGAAATCATGGGAATTTCACCAAAAGAAATTGCAAATCATTTAGATGTTGGCGTTTCAAGTGTTTACCGTTGGCTTGATGGAACCACAAAAAGTATTCCTCAAGAAAAACAGGATCGCTTGGCAGAACTATTACATCTTTCTTCGCGTGCGCTTGATGATGATGCGCAAAATCTATTAAAACCCATTTTAGGAAATGTAAAAGCTGGATATGATTTGTTTGCAGCTGAAGATCTTTTGGGATATGAAGAAGTAACGGAAATCGAATCAACGAAAGGGGATTACTATTTAAAAGTACAAGGAGATTCGATGATAGGCGTTGGTATTTTTGATGGCGATTTAGTCTATGTGAAACAATGTAATGAAGTTGAGAACAATAAAATCGCGGTAGTTTTAGTTGGTGAGGAAGTTACAATTAAAAAGGTGATTATGAAAGATGATGTACTAATTTTAGAAGCAGCAAACCAAACGGTTGCAAATCGCTTTTTTAATAAAAATGAAATTGACATTTTACCAGTAAGAATTATTGGCCAGGTTATGCACTCGAAAAGGAATTTTTCATAATGTGTGGTCGCTTTCTTTCGCTCACTAAAGAAGATTGGAAAGAAATCTTACAAGGAGCTTATGAAGAATCACAACTTCCTGTTGAGCATCAAGATGTATATCCTTCACAATCGTATCTTGTGAAAACAAACAATGGTTTTAAAATGATGCAGTGGGGAATTGAACCAAGTTGGAAAAAAATGCGAATTATTAATGCACGTGTGGAAAGTGTCCTTGAAAAGCCGATGTTTAAACATCTATATCAAAATCAACGTTGCATTATTTATGTGAAAGCATTTTATGAATGGGATAAGCAAAAGCATCAATATCTTTTGGATAAACCAAATAAAAAAATCCTAGCTCTTGCAGGATTTTATGAACAAAAAGAATCTAGAGATACGTTTGTTATTATGACACAAGATGCAACATCTGATTTCAAAATGATTCATGATCGACTACCTTGTATGTTGGATGAATCGATGATTGATACATACGTGAAAGGTGAAAGTATACCTTTCACTAGTTTTAAAAATGCATTACATGGAATTGAATGGAAATCCGTTCATTCTACCACAGCATAATATATTAAAAAAAGGTATAAGTTTCTTATGTTAAGAAGGGCTTATACCTTTACTATGTTTAATGGTGTCCCCGTAGGGATTCGAACCCTAGACCCATTGATTAAGAGTCAATTGCTCTACCAACTGAGCTACGGAGACATGTATTGCGCAAAATTGCTGCATCACTATTATATGCTTATTTTTTTATCGAATCAACCCAAAAATTAGGAATAAAGCAAAAAAAATCCTACATATATATGAGGTGAGTGACATTAAAGTAAAAGAATTGAAGGAAAGTGAAAGACCAAGAGAAAAAGCTTTGAAATATGGAATGGATACTTTATCAAATAAAGAGTTGTTAGCAATTATCTTACGTTGTGGGTATAAAGATGTATCGGTGCTTGAACTTGCTGATAAATTACTAAATGTTAGTGATGGACTCGTTCCATTATTTTCGATGAGTTTTGATGAACTCGTTCGAATTAAAGGAATATCTGTAATCAAAGCTTTGGAATTAATGAGTGTATTTGAATTAAGTAAACGAAGTATATACGCAAAGTTAAAGAATGCACCTGTCTTAAATGATCCGCAGATGGTCTATAACTATTTGAATAAGAAAATTGGATTAAAGAAACAAGAGCATTTTTATGTATTATATTTGAATGTGAAAAATCAAATCATTCATGAAAACACGGTTTTTGTTGGCACGTTAAATGTGAGTGTTGTTCATCCGCGTGAAGTTTTTAAAGAAGCTATTCAAAAGCATGCTGCAGCTATCATTGTGGCACATAATCATCCAAGTGGAAGTGCAGAACCAAGTAAACAGGACTTGCAACTCACGAATAAATTGATTGAAAGTGGTAAAATTATTGGGATACCCATCATTGATCACATCATTGTTGCTCAAAATAATCATTTTAGTTTCGTAGAAAATGGACTGATTCATCACGAAAAATAGGAAGGTTTACAATGTGAATCTTCCTTTATTAATTGTCGTAGATAGTTTATAATGGAGGTCGTAAGAAAGGAATGTTTATGCCAAAAATTACGAAACGACCAAATGAAACAGCGCGCTTTAATCGCTCGCAAAAAATATTAATATTTATCTGTGTTATTTTACTTGTCTTCGGATTTTCAACACGTATTATGGGAGGTAATGCAGCTTCCAAGTCAGGATATGACTTATTTACAATGTTGCGTTATTCATTAATCGAAAAACCAACGCGTACAATCCTTAATTTTTCAAAGGACATTAGTAGCCTTTGGAATGTACAGAGTGAAAATGATGAATTACGTCAAGAGATTGCAAGTCAAAAGATGTACAAGTCTGAATTAGATGATACAAAACGTCGTCTTGCTGAACTTGAAGCATTACAAGGAATCACAAGCAACGATCAATATAATAGTATCGGAGCAACAGTTATTGCACGAGATGTGCAAGGTTGGTCAAATGTGATGACGATTAATGTTGGAAGTAATGATGGCATCACAAAAGATATGTCTGTGATTAGTTCAAAAGGATTGTTGGGTAGAGTTGTTGAGGTACATGATAAAACATCAAAGGTACAACTGCTTACTGCAGAAAAAACTGACTCGCAAGTTTCGATTAAAATCGAACTGAGTACTGATAAATCTACAACAGGTTCGTTAGAGACCTATGATAAGACAACTGGAATGTTCACTGCTAATATTTTCGATTCAACTGTTGAAATTAAAAAAGGAATGAAAGTTGTAACTTCTGGTATTGGTGGAGCGACACCATCAGGAATTTTAATTGGTGAAGTGCAAGATGTTGAAAAATTATATAACGCTGAAGGTGTGAAAATTCAAATCAAACCAGCAGTTGATTTCAATGATTTCACTTATGTTAGTGTATTAAAGGTGAAGTAAATGGTCGTGCAATATATATTTGTTTTTGCATGTTTCCTAATCGATGGAATCATTGAAACTTGCTTCCCAGTGAATTTCGCAATGAATAGTGTGTATTTCGTATCATGCTTTGGTGTTTGTGCACTGATTTTGACAATTCGTAAAATGGACTTTATTGATGCGTTGATATTATCTATACTTAGTGGGATGTTCTATGACTTTTTCTTTACGAACTCGTTTTTAGTTTATATATTTATTTTTGTCTTGTTGTGTTTTATTGTTAAAGCATGGCAAAAACATGTTGGGGAGTCTTTACTAGAAAGTATAATTCTTGCAATATGTTCTTTATTTACAATGCAATTAATTACATATGGATTGATGTGGTTTTCAGGAAATACGAGAGTTAGTTTCAATTCATGGATTTATAATCGTATGTTTTTAACGTTGGTTGTAAATGTTGGATTTGTATTCATATTACATTTCTTAACAAACTTGCGTGATGATTACATACGTATGCGTGATTTAAAAATAAGAAAAGATGAGAAATTATCGACACGTTTACTAAGGAGGTAGGGATGAAAAAACTAATGGTTTGCGTCCTTTTTCTATCATGTTTTATGATGGGAGGATGTTCGAAAAATGAATATCAAATTGCTGTTACATCCTATCCAATTAAATTTTTAGTTGAACGTATTGGCGAACCGCATATTACAGTAGAAAGCATCTCAAATGGAGAGACAATTCAAAGTGCTTCCATTACTAGTGAATACCAAAGCATTCTTAATGATAGTGATGCATTGTTGTTTATTTCTGGAATGGAACCTTATTTTGAAATCTATGGAAAAGAGCTTCGTAATGATGCCAAAAATTACTTAGATTTACAGGGATATGGCTATTTTAATGATTTTGCACGATATACTAAAAATAGTGTTGGAACACTTGTTCAAGAATCGTATTATGAAGGAAATCAATTTTCAACGATTAATACCTATACCAAAGATCCATTTATTTGGATGGACCCTTTGCAAATGATATCTGCAGCAGAATCTATCCGTGACTACATGATTACTTTGTATCCTCATCTTGAAGATGATTTTCGTAAGAACTATGATGCATTAGAGATTGAACTTACAAATTTAGATGCTCATTTTCAAACGCTTAAAAGCAAAGAAATTTCATTTGTGAGTACTACTGCAAGTTTTGGGAATTGGCAAAATACATATGATATGCATGTGTATCCACTTTGTTTGTCGAAATTTGGTGCAACACCAACTGATGATCAATTAGAAATCATTTTACAAAGAATTCGTGATGATGGAGTAAAGTATATTGTTCACGAACAAAATCTAAATCCAGAAATGGAAGAGTTATATCAAACGGTTCGAGATGAGCTAGGTCTAATCTCGATAGAAATAAATAATATGTCAGCACTAACCAATGAAGATCGTGAAGAAAATCGTGATTATTTAACTATTATGTATGAAAATTTTAAGGTGCTAGAAGGAATCGAGAATTAGTTATGAAAATTATTGTTGTTAGTGATTCACACGGAATCCGTTCAAAATTAGATAAAATCTTAGAAATACATAGAGATGCTGACTTGTTTTTGCACTGTGGCGATATTTGTTTAGACAGTTATGAATATCCACAATTTATTACAGTAACAGGAAATAATGATTATTATGATTATCCAAGTGAAATTGTATTAAATCTTCCACATCATAAATTAATTATGTTTCATTCACATATGTTTGGATATTTTAATCGTGACAAACAGATGGTGAAAAAAGCAAAAAGCAAGGGATGCGACATCGTTTGTTATGGACATACCCATATTGCTGATTATCGAGTGATTGATGGTGTACATGTATTAAATCCTGGCTCTTTACAGATGTCACGAGATGGGAGAGATACTTCATATGCAATTATGCATGTTGATGATACAAGTGGTGCTGTAAAAGTTGAGTTTATATTTGGTTAAAAGATACAATATATGTTAAATCATAAGATGTAGTTTAGGTGTATGCTCTATTCAACTGAGCAAAAAGAATTGCTTGCCAAAGCGAAAAATCTTTGTTATTATGATTTAGCGTTATGTCTACGTAGCTCAGTTGGATAGAGCATACGCCTTCTAAGCGTACGGTCAGGGGTTCGAATCCCTTCGTGGACGCCATATGCATAAAAACCCTTTATTTAAAGGGTTTCTTTTTTTACTTTTTCGAATGTTCACCAATAATCATGACCGGACGCGATTATGTGTTTTGTGGTTTTATGCATGAATTTTATATATCCATGAAAAAATACTCTATTTTCCATCGTTTTCATGTATAATGGATACGTAAAGGGGGTAAGTATTATGAAAAAACTATTCATTTGTGGATTACTTGGACTTTCACTAGTTGCATGTTCATCAGGTAGTTCATCAGAGAAAGCAACAGTTTGTACAATTGACGAGGAATATTCAAAGATGGAAATCACTCTTGAACCAAAAGACGATAAGTTAAAAACTATGACAGTACTTATGGCTGATGATTCAACAGATTACTCTGAAATTACTGACGAAGAACTTGAAATGCTTGAAGGTCAACTTGAATCAGCAATGGGAGAAGTTGATGGTGTTGAGATGAAACTTGCTGTTAAAGATGACGAATTACATGTTACATTAACTTTAAACGTTCAAGATCTTAAAGAAGTACCAGCTATGATGCAAACAAGCGGTTTAACATTAGATGAAATGCAAAACACATCTGTTAAAGAAATCGTTGAAGAGTTAGAAGATAGCGGCGCTACTTGTAAATAACAAACAAAAGGGACTCCAAAATGATATTATCCCCCTTAGGTAGACAGTGCAAATAAATAAAGCACTTTTAACCTAAGGGGGTTTTATTATGGGAAGAAAAAATAAGTATTCATT
>NZ_JARXXJ010000019.1:0-36807 GCF_029893935.1 Breznakia sp. PFB1-19 | reverse complement strand
AAGTTAAGCACTTTAACGGCGACGATAGCTTGGCCTGCCCAAGTGAAAATAGCAAATCGCCAGTTGATTAGACATCCATTTCGGGTGTCTTTTTTGTATTTATATAAAATTCATATGATATACTTAAAAAAAGGAGTTGGACTATGAGTTTAGATTTTAAAAAGACAGAAAAGGAATTATATACACCACCTAAAAAACCAACGATCATTAATGTACCCAAAATGCAATTTATTGCAGTAAGAGGAAAAGGAGATCCTAATGATCCAAACGGTGAGTATAGTCAATGTTTGGAAGCCTTATATGGAATTGCTTACACTTTGAAAATGAGTTATATGAGTGATTATCAAATGGAAGGGTATTATAAGTATGTAGTTCCGCCATTAGAAGGATTATGGTGGCAAACAGGCATTAAGGGATTTGATTATACGCGTAAGGATTTATTTGAGTATATATCTATGATTCGTCTTCCTGATTTTATCAAAGAAGAAGATGTAGCTTGGGCAATCAAAACGGCATCCGAAAAGAAAGGCAAAGATTTTAGTAGAGTTGAGTTTTTTGTTTATGATGAAGAAATGTGTGTACAGTGTATGCATATTGGACCATACGATGATGAACCTAAGACAATTGCGAAAATGGATGCCTATATGAAGGAGCAGGGATACGAACTTGATATTAATGATATGCGTCATCATCATGAAATATATTTAGGAGATCCTCGAAAAGCAAAACCTGAAAACTTACGAACCGTAGTTCGTCACCCGATTAAGAAAGTATAATATTTCAAGTACACTCTAGAAGGTTAGACTGTACTTTTTTTCATTTATGGTATAATATAAGCCGTATGAAAGATTTAAAGAACGCAAAGATATTGGTTGGATTATCAGGTGGTGTGGATAGTGCTGTAGCAGCATACTTACTAAAAGAACAAGGATACGATATTACATGTGCATTTATGCGCAATTGGGATGCATATGCAAATAACGACATTGCAGGTAACCCTACGATTCAAAATGATATTTGTCCACAGGAAGAAGACTACAATGATGCAAAAAAAGTAGCAGATAAACTTGGTTTAGAACTACTACGTGTTGATTTTGTTGAAGAGTACTGGAATCAAGTATTTACATACTTTATTGATGAATACAAAAAAGGAAGAACGCCAAACCCTGATATCTTATGCAATAAATATATAAAATTTGATAGTTTTATGAAGTTTGCGAAAGCAAACGGTTTTGATTATGTCGCAACTGGACATTATGCTAGAGTCGTACATAACGATGATGAAAGTGTAATGTTAAGAGGGACAGATAGTAATAAAGATCAAACGTATTTCTTGTGTCAAGTTTCGCAAGATGCATTAGCAAAAGCATTATTTCCAATTGGTGATATCGATAAACCAAGAGTAAGAGAAATAGCTAAAGAACTGGATTTGAATGTAGCAACAAAGAAAGATTCTACAGGTATTTGCTTTATTGGAGAAAGAAATTTCAGAGAGTTTCTAACAAACTATATACCGGCAAAAAATGGTCGTATTATCGATATTGATACGGGAAACGATCTAGGTGAACATGTGGGTGTACTTTACTATACAATTGGACAAAGAAAAGGTCTAGGTATTGGTGGTGAAGGAGGTCCATGGTTTGTTGTTGGAAAAGATGTGGAAACAAATGAACTTTATGTAGCCGCAAAAGAAGATAATCCATGGTTATTATCTACTTCATGTCGTGTAAGTGGTGTAAACTGGTTTTCACGTAAAAAGCGACCAGAGACATGTAAAGCAACTGCGAAATTTAGATATCGTCAAAAGGATAATGATGTAGAAATTAAAATCATTAGTGATGATGAAGTTATGGTGTATTATCCGCAAGGAGTAGCAGCGGTTACTCCAGGACAAGAAGCTGTATTTTATGATGGAGAAATCTGTCTTGGTGGTGGTGTGATTGAAGAAGTGTACAACCACGAAAACAAGGATGTACATCAAGCAATCAAGGAGAAAGTAAATGAATTTAGAAAAGACAAATCAATTTAAAGAAAACCTACTATCAAGTAAACGCATGCTTGGTTTACTTGCCTGGTATTTTATTGGATGGTTATTTCTTGTTCCAATCGTTGTTTTGATTATCATGGAACTAACACATACAACCAGTGATGTGAATTTATTATTCTTTACGTATTTAATTGGTGTCATTGTCGCTATCAAACTAGCATTGCCATTGCTTAAAGGTGAAACGAAGTTTAATGCTGGAGAGGCATTTCGTACGATTTTAATTGGTATTGGATTACTTTATCTGATTAACATTGTCGTTGGAAATCTAATTAGCTTATTAACAGAGACAAATACGAGTTCGAATCAAGAAGGTGTACAAACGATGTTTAATCAAAATATGGTGTTGCAAGCAATTGCGACAGTCATTTTTGCACCAATTTTAGAAGAACTTGTATTTAGAGGTGTTATTTTTAGAGGTTTACGCAAGTATGGATTTATCTTTGCTGCAATTGTTTCTGGTGGAATGTTTGGATTAATGCATGTATTTAGTTCACTAATTGAAGGAAATTTAGCTGATTTTACATATATAATTTTGTACGCATTATTGGGTGTAGTTTTCTCGAAAATGTATGAAGATACCCACTCGATCTATGTGCCAATTGTTGGACACGCATTTTATAATGGATTGTCGGTTTTAGCAATGTTTATGTTAAGGTGATATATGGATGAAAACAAACTGAGTATTGAAGGTTACTTTGTTGCTATCATTTTTCAAAGTGACCACTATACAGTCGCAAAGTTTAAAACAAATGAAAAAAACGAAAAGCAGTTTACAATTACTGGATACTTTTCAGAACTCTTAGAAAACCAACTGTATCGACTGTATGGAGGATATAAAGAACATCCTCGTTATGGTCTTCAGTTTGCATGTGAAAGTTATGAAAAAGTATTACCTAGTGATGAAGAAGCGCTCATTCGTTTTTTTTCAAGTTCACTTTTCAGTGGGATTGGAAAAAAAGCTGCGCAAAAAATTGTTAGTGCACTTGGTGAAAAAGCAATTGATATCATTCGTGAAGATCCTCTAGTTTTACGTCAAATACCAAGTTTAACGCAAAAACAAATTACTGCAATTGAAGAAGGGATTCATAATACGGTGGATGATTCTGTTGTATTTTTAACACAGTTTGGTGTAAGTCAAAAAAATATCTTAAAAATCGAAAGTATTTATGATAAACAAGCCATTGATATTATTAAGAAAAATCCATATCGTTTGGTTTATGATGTTGATGGAATTGGATTTAAAACCGCTGATAAAATCGCAATGAAATTAGGATTTGAAACGCACAATCCTGAACGGATTAAAGCAGCTATTGGTGCTCTAGTTATGCAACTATGTATGAATACAGGAAACACATATGTGCCACGAGTAGATGTTCAACGCCGTATTCAAAAAGAGTTTGGGTTTATTGAAGAAGAACAATTTGAAGAATACTTAAGTGATTTAGAATTTGAAAACCAAATTGTCGTTGAAGATGAAAATCTATACCATATTAGTCAATATGAAGCCGAAACAAATATTGCACATACATTGACGCATTTTCCTCAAGTAGAGTTTATAAAAAAAGCAGGAAAAGAAATCAAAGAACGAATTGATGTGCATGCCAAACAAATGCAGATTGTTTATAATGAAAAACAAATTGAAGCGATCGAAACAACCTTTGCATCTCCATTGTCGATTTTGACTGGTGGACCTGGAACTGGTAAGACGACAATTGTTAAAGCGATTATTGATATCTATAAAGAGATGTTCCCATATTCTACAATTGCGTTGTGTGCGCCAACAGGGCGTGCTGCTAAACGTTTAAAGGAACTTGCAGGAATTGATGCAATGACGATTCATTCGCTCTTAAAATGGGATTTAGAGAGTAATACGTTTGCCGTAGATGAGCATGATCCAATTGAAGCAGATTTTATTATTGTTGATGAGTTTTCAATGGTTGACAGTTGGCTGTTTCATAATTTGATCAAAGCAAGTGCAAAGGTATCACGTATTCTACTAATTGGTGATGAAGATCAACTTCCTTCAGTAGGACCTGGATTTGTACTTCGTGATTTATTATTATCTAAGTTATGTCCAATTACACGCCTTGATCATATTTATCGTCAAAGTGAAGGCAGTGAAGTAATCGAACTTGCGCATGAAATAAAAGAGGGAATGATTACATCCATTCACGGAGAAAGCGATGTAAAGATGTATCCTTGTGAGAACTATCAAGTAAAGGAACTTGTTGGTAAAATCGTACAAAGTGCATTGGATAAAAACTATGATGAAATGGATATTCAAATTCTTGCTCCTATGTATAATGGAGTGGCAGGAATTGATGCTATCAATAAAGCGATGCAAGCATTGTGTAATCCACGGAGTTATGAAAAAAACGAGCTACATTTTGGCTATCGTACCTTTAGAGAAAATGATAAAGTGCTTCAACTTAAAAACCAACCTGATGAGTATGTCTTTAATGGAGATATCGGAAAGGTTATTGAGATTGTTACTGCTCAGGAAACCGTTGATCATCAAGCACGTATGATTGTTGATTTCGATGGGACGATTGTAGAATATACACCAGAGACATTTTCCAATCTAACACATGCATATTGTATTTCGATTCATAAAGCACAAGGAAGTGAATATCCAATTGTCATTATGCCAATTGTAAAAGACTATAGTTATATGTTGCAACGACGTTTGATCTATACAGGAATTACACGTGCAAAACGTTCTTTAGTATTACTTGGAAGTGAAGAATACTTGCAAAAAGGAGTATCACGACTGGATACGCAAGATCGAAAAACAAGTTTATTAAAACGAATCAAAGAAGTTATTGACTGATACATATCGTGCTAGCCAAGTTTGGTTAGCATTTTTCTTTGAAATGAAGAAATATAGTAATGCGTATAGATGTATGCTATGATGAAAATGATAATAGTAAATGGGGGTGTATGTTTTATGAAAATCACAAAGAAGCGTGTACAAGCAGCTTTATTTTTGAGTTTACTACTTGCGGTATGTGTTTCATGTACAGCATCAAGTACGAAAAAAACTGTTTCCTTGTTTCATAAGAAGGAATTCGACGTTGGAGCGACTAGAAAGGGAGGCTCATCAATAACCTTGGTGGATATGGAACATGAAACATACCAATTTGTTGATAAGCAAGAGTCTGTACATGTACAACTGCAGTTTACAGTGGATACAAAAAAAGATCCAATCATTGAAAATGGGGTTTTGATTATTGATGTAAATGAAGCGCTGGTGTATTCAATAAATGATGAAAAAATAAATGTACAGGATAAAAAGCAGTTTGAAGATATACTTGCTGATGTCGGAATTAGTGAAGATGAAGTTCTCGAACTTGTTTTAGAATTAGCAAATAGTTTTACATAATCAATGAATATCAAAAAGGTTTGCAGATGACTTTGCATTCCTTTTTTTACCTGTTGGTGATGTATACTTACCACTTAGTCTATATCGATTGTAAGAATGATTGTATTAAGATACACTACACTCGAAAAGAGGTAGTATTTATGAATGAAGTAAAACAATGGAAAAAGAATTTCTTTACACTTTGGTCAGGTCAAGCGATATCTTTACTAACAAGTGCAATTGTCCAGTATGCATTTATTTGGTATATCACAGATACAACAGGATCTGCAACTGCACTATCGATTGCCACAATGATTGCCTATTTGCCAATGGCTTTTCTAGGACCGTTTGCTGGTAGTTTTGTGGACCGCAACAATCGTAAAATTATTATGATGGTCGCAGATGGCATGATTGCCATAACAACATTATTTGCAATTGTCATTGCCTTTGGTGGTTCATTACCAACATGGATGATTTACATGGTGATCTTTGTACGATCATTAGGACAAACCTTTCACCAGCCATGTATCAATGCAGTAACGCCACTTATGGTGCCTTTAGATTATCTAGCAAAGGCAAATGGATATACCAATGCATTACAATCCATTTCATTTATCTTAAGTCCAGCAATTTCTGCTGCACTATATGCAATTGCTCCATTTTGGCTGATCCTATCATTAGATGTTGTAGGAGCAATTATTGGAATTGGTAGTGTTGCCTTAACATATATTCCGCGTTTATTAGATGAGGAAGAAAAACCATTGATGATATTCCAAGATACAAAAGAAGGTCTACAAACCCTAATGTCAAATAAAGGATTATTTTATCTTGTGATTTTGGTTTCTGTATGTCAGATATTTATGATACCCATTGGAACATTCTTTCCTCTAATGAGTACCGAGTATTTTGGGAAAACAATCTCTCATGCAGGACTAGTTGAGACATTGTTTGCAGTAGGAATGTTAGTTGGTGGACTTGTCCTTGGTTTATGGGGAGGCACAAAGAATAAGATGATTACGATTTATGGTTCTGTTGCTTTATTTTCAATTGTTACGATATTACAAGGAATATTACCGACAAATGCATTTACTGTATTTGCAATCTTATCCATTGTGTTTGGTTTCTGTGGACCATTCTTCAATGCTACATTTATGGCGTTGATGCAAGATAAAATTCAGCCAGAGTATTTAGGCCGCGTAACAAGTGTTTCTATGTCATTAATGACTCTAGCTTCACCAATTGGACTTGCCTTAGCTGCGATGTATACTAACGGCTTTGGAGTACCTTCATGGTTTGTTTTGACTGGTGTGGTAAGTCTAGTTGTTGTGGGTTTTGGAATCTCTGTAAAAAGTGTTAGAAACCTTGATAAGCAAGTCTAAGTATGCTACAATTCAAACGTAAACGATGAAGAAGATGAGTACTTAGAAAGCTGTCTATATAGAGAGAAAGCGGTTGGTGAAAGCTTTTAGAAACAAGCTAGGGAAGCTACTTTGGAGTTTAAACGTACAATCTACGATACAGATAATTAAGGTGCATAGAGAAATCTATGAATCAGGATGGTACCGCGTATTCACGTTCCTGTTATTGGGAACGTTTTTTTATTGTAATGGAGGAAAAAAAGATGAAATATAGAAGTGGAAATGAAATACGACAATTGTTCTTGGATTATTTTGCAAAGAATGGACATATGATTGAGCCAGGTGCATCATTGATTCCACATAACGATCCTACTTTGTTATGGATTAATGCTGGAGTTGCAGCATTAAAGAAATACTTTGATGGTAGTGAAACGCCAAAGAGTAACCGTATTGCTAATGCGCAAAAAAGTATTCGTACAAATGATATTGAAAATGTTGGTAAGACAGCACGTCACCATACATTCTTTGAAATGTTAGGAAACTTTTCAATTGGAGATTACTTTAAGAAAGAAGCAATTCACTTTGCTTGGGAATTTCTAACAAGTCCAGAATATATCGGTATGGAAAAAGAAAAAATGTATATTTCTGTATATACAGATGATACTGTTGCATATGACACATGGGTTAATGAAATTGGTGTGGATCCAAGTCATATTTTAAAAACGGATGGAAACTTCTGGGAAATTGGAGCAGGACCAAGTGGACCAGATAGTGAAATTTTCTATGATCGTGGAGAAGCTTATGATCCAGAAAACGTTGGTGAAAAACTGTTCTTTGAAGAATTAGAAAATGATCGTTATATCGAAGTGTGGAATGTTGTATTCTCACAATACGATGCAAATCCAGCAGTTCCAAGAAGTGAATATAAAGAACTACCACAAAAGAACATTGATACAGGAATGGGGCTTGAACGTCTAGTATCGATTGTTCAAGGTGGAGAAACAAACTTCGATACCGATTTATTTATGCCAATTATTAAAGAAGTAGAAAAAATTGCAAGCCACCCTTATGAAGGGGAATACAAGATGGCATATCGCGTAATTGCTGACCATATCCGTACAGTTGTGTTCGCTTTAAGTGATGGAGCAATGTTTGCAAATACAGGACGTGGATATGTGCTTCGTCGTGTGCTTCGTCGTGCGGTTCGTTATGGAATTAAACTTGGTTTAGATAAACCATTTATGTACGACTTGGTATCTATTGTGTCTGAAAACATGAAAGACTACTATCCATACTTAATGGATAAAATTAGTTTTAATGAAAATCTGATTAAGACAGAGGAAGAGACGTTCCATAAAACACTAAATCATGGTGAAAAGCTGTTAAATGAAGAACTAGAAAAAATGGATGGAAAAATCTTCTCTGGTGAAGTTGCATTCAAATTATACGATACGTATGGATTCCCATATGAACTTACACAAGAAATCTTAGAAGAAGAAGGTGTGAGCATCGATAAAGAAGGATTTGATGCACAAATGAAAGCACAAAGAGATCGTGCACGTAATGCGCGTGGTGAATCTGGTTCTATGACAAGTCAATCGCCTGACTTAATGGCTTTTGATAAAGAATGCACATTTGTTGGATACGATAACTTACAAGCAAAAGCGACAGTTATTGGTGTATTCAAAGATGGGAAGAAAGTTGATTCATTAACTGAAACAGGAGAAGTTATCTTTGATCAAACTCCTTTCTATGCAGAAAGTGGTGGACAAGTTGCAGATAAAGGAATCATGAACTATGATGGACAAGCATATGCAATTCTTGATGTAAAAAAAGCACCACAAGGACAATTCTTACACACGGTGGAATTAGAAGATGTTACCTTACAAGTTGGTGATGTTGTAGAACTTGCAGTAGATGAAAAAACACGTGTCTTAACAACGCGTAATCACAGTGCAACACACTTATTACAAAGTGCACTAAAAAAAGTAATCGGTGATCATATTGGACAAGCTGGTTCATATGTAAGTGATGAATACTTGCGTTTTGACTTCACGCATTTTGAAAAAGTAAGTGATGAACAACTTCGTGAAGTTGAAGCTACAGTTAATGCATTTATTGAATTAGATAATGATGTAAATATTGAATACATGAATATTGAAGATGCAAAGAAAACAGGTGCAACAGCAATGTTCGATGAAAAATATGGAGATGAAGTTCGTATTGTAAGTATGGGTGATGTCTCTATGGAATTCTGTGGTGGATGCCATGTTGACCACACAGGAAGTATTGGTGTATTTAAAATTGTTTCTGAAGAATCTATTGGTTCGGGAGTTCGTCGAATGGTTGCTAAAACTGGTTATGCAGCATATGAAGGATTCAAAGAAAGTGAAACAACTTTAAAAACAATTGCAAGTAACTTAAAGATGAAAACTGTAGTTGGTGTTGAAGATAAAGTAAAAACACTACAAGATGAACTAAAAGACTTACAAAAACAATTAAGTGCACTTGAAGCAAAAGCAATGCAAAGCCAAGCAGATAACATGTTAAATGAAGCACAAGAAGTAAATGGATACAAAGTTCTTGTGAAAGCATTAAAAGGTGCTGATGGATCTGCATTGAAAGATATGGCAAATACGATGAAAGATAAACTTGGTTCAGCTGTGGTATTTTTAGCTAGTTATGATGAGCACAAAGTGGTATTTGTTGCTGCTGCCAGCAAAGATGTAATTTCTAATGGAATTCACTGTGGAAATCTTGTAAAAGAAGCTGCACAAATTTGCGGTGGTAATGGAGGAGGGCGTCCAGATTTAGCCCAAGCAGGTGGAAAAGATGCTTCAAAAGTTGATGAAGCACTAGAATCTGTAAAGAAAACGCTTGGATTGTCGCATTAAACTTTCCAAGTGTCCATAAATATTGTAAAATGTACTTATCCGAATAAGGGGGTATTAATATGAAAGATACAACACAAACAATGGCATTTACTTCTGATGATTTTAAAAAAGATAACATCAAACATGTATTACGTTTGGTTCAAGAAGCATTAGAAGAGCGTGGTTATAATTCGGTTAACCAAATCTCTGGTTATTTAATCTCAAATGATCCAGCGTATATTTCTTCACACAAGAATGCACGTACGATTATTCAAGGTGCTGACCGCTATGAAATCATTGAGGAACTTGTACGTTTTTACTTAAGTGCAATTAAGAATGAAGAATAGTATGGAGAAAATACTAGGACTCGATTTAGGAAGTGTAACCTGTGGGGTTGCAGTTAGTGATTTTATGGGAATTATCGCCTCAGCAGTGAAGACGATTCGTTTTGCTGATGGTGATTATGATGATTGTTTAAACCAAGTGTTAGCAATCGCTAAAGAAATGTCAATCAAGACGATTGTCTTAGGATTACCTAAGCATATGAATGGTGATGTTGGAATACGTGGTGAAATATCGATGGATTTCAAAGAACGTTTAGAAGATAATGGTATGAATGTTGTCCTATGGGATGAACGCCTAACGACTGTTTCTGCTGAGCGTACCTTAATTCATGCAGATGTTTCACGTAAGAAACGTAAAAAGGTCATTGACCAACTTGCAGCGGTAACGATTTTGCAAGACTATTTGAATAGTAAAAACTAGGGCGGAAGCCCTTGTTTTGTTAGAGGAGAGCTAAGATGGAATCAAATACAATGTTTATCCAAGATGAAAATGGAAACGAAAAGGAAATGCGCATATTATTCACATTTGAAAATGGTGATAAAAAGTATGTCGTTTTTCAAGATATGCAACCTGTAGATGATGAACTTTTCGCTTCAGCATACGACGAAGATGGAAGTTTACTACCAGTTGAAACAGATGAAGAGTGGGAAATGATTGAAGAAGTCATTTTAGCCTTCACGGAGGACACAGAAGGTGTCTAAGAAAGTAAAGCTAATTATTGTCAGTGTAGTTGCAGTTATCATCGTTTGCTGTATTGCAACTTTTGCCATGTATAAAATCAATCTTGAACCAGTGAGTAGTAAAAGTGAAGAAGTACGCTTTCAAATCGTTGATGGTGATAACCAAAGTTCAATTATTGATCGACTAGCAAATGATGGCATCATAAAAAACGAAAGTTTTGCGAAGATATCTGCAAGATTAAACGGGTATGATTCATTTGCTGTTGGACTGTATGTAATCGATAAAAGTTGGAGTACACCAAAGATTTTAGATTATCTAACAAAATCTGAAAATATAAAAAATGATGAAGTCCTTATCACGTTTAGAGAAGGAATATGGGCAAAAGATATTGCAGCTGAATTAGAGAAGAAACTAGGCATAAATGCTGAAGATTTATTAGCATTGTGGAATAATGATGAATTCTTAAAAGAAGCGATGAAACATTACGAGTTTTTAACCGATGATATCTTTAATGAATCATATCGTGTAAAACTTGAAGGATATCTTTTTCCAGAAACGTATTATTTCAATAAAGAAGCTAGTTTAGAAGATATAACATATACATTTTTAAATCAATTCGATGTGGAATACCAAAAAATCAAAGCAGATGTTGAAGCTAGTGATTTAAGTATTCATGAGATTGTGACACTTGCAAGTGTTGTGCAATTTGAATCTTCGACAAAAGAAGATATGGAAAATGTAGCAGGTGTATTTTACAATCGTTTAAACATTGGCCAAAAGCTAGAATCAAGTGTAACAGTATGTTATTCACTTTATGAATTTGACAGTTGGTTAGATTGCGAAATACAGTACACAGTGGAATCACCGTATAACACATATTTGTATGAAGGATTGCCAATTGGACCGATTTTGAATCCAGGAAAAGAAGCATTAGAAGCTACATTACATCCTGCAAGTCATGAGTACTATTATTTTATTGCTGATGTACAAGGGGATGGAAAAGTATATTATGCTAAAACATATGAAGAACATCTGGCAAACGTCGAAAAGTATTTGGACTATTAAACATAGAATCTTTATAAAAAACATGGTATAATACCAAAGCGAAATAGAAAAACTAAAGGAGTGACGAACTTGGAAAATCAAGAAAAAGTATTAGTAACCCAAACCGGTTATGAACAATTAAAAGATGAATTACACCATTTGGTGCATGAAGAACGTAATATCGTAATTCAAGAACTTCAAGAAGCTCGTGCCCAAGGGG
The DNA here is from genome assembly GCF_029893935.1 of Breznakia sp. PFB1-19. NCBI lineage: Bacteria > Bacillati > Bacillota > Erysipelotrichia > Erysipelotrichales > Erysipelotrichaceae > Breznakia > Breznakia sp. PFB1-19. The sequence continues at coordinate 24,878 of NZ_JARXXJ010000019.1, read as the reverse complement.
ATTTAAGTGAAAATGCGGATTATGATGCTGCACGTGATCACCAAGCAAGAGTAGAAGCTCGTATTACTGAACTTGAAGGAATGCTTGCAAACATCGAAATTATCGATGATACAAAAACAAAGAAAAAGACAGTTTCTTTAGGTTCAACAGTTACGATTTTGGATTTGGATTCAAATACAGAAGAAACATACACAATTGTAGGTTCTGTAGAAGCTGATCCATTTAGTGGAAAATTATCGAATGTTACACCACTTGCTGCTGCATTATTAGATAGTAAGGTAGGGGCAACAGTTACAGTAACAAATGTTGAAAATCCATACAAAGTAAAAATTCTTAGTTTATCATAATTAAAAAGTCCAAATGAGTGGACTTTTTTTATGCTATTACAAACTTTTTTGATAGTTTTTTTGCATTTTATTAGAGTGATAGCCATTTGCTTCATAAAATGCATGTGCTGCTTTTCTAAATTCACTAGATACCAGTCGAATACGATGAATATCCATTGCAGTTGCTTTTGCTTCTAATGCTTGTAGTAGACAACTACCAATCCCTTTGTGTTGAGAAACTGGATCAACGGCTATTGCAAGTACATTTAACATGGTTTCTGAATAAAGTGTTGTATATACTTCAGCATGTACATAGCCTAAACATGTATCCGTTAGATCATCCGTATACACGATTAAAATATGATGTTTTGTATCAGTAAGTACAGTATTAATAGCATTTTGTGTGAGTGTTAAAGAGGCATCATAACCTAGAGCAAGAGAATTAATTGCCACAATACGTTTTGCATCGCTTATCTTGATATTTCGTAACATAAAAAACCTCCAATATATAGATAGTATATATAGAAAAAAAGACAGCCACAAGGGCTATCTTTGCTTATTTTTCGACAACTGGAATTATTGGCTCATGTTGTGGAGTTGGATCTTTCAACATTTTGATAATGTTGTATGTATGGTCACCCATACGTTCCAAGTTACTTAAGATATCCACAAAAATACTTGCAGCTAAATCCTGTCTACATTCATTTGATGACATACGTTTGAAGTGACGTTTACGTCCTTTTTCTTCAAGCATATCTAAATAGTTTTCTTTATCTTGAATCTGTTGTGCAATACTCTCATCAGGTTCAAAGTAATATTGCATAGTCAATTCAATCATTTCAATTACGACATTACTCATAGCATTAATATCTTCTTTCGCATGATCTGAGAAATCTTGTTTTTCATCATAAACAAGGTCATAGAATCCAATTAGATTCATTGTAATATCTCCAATACGTTCGATATTTTTGATGACTTGTAAGTTAGCAATCAATGCATCTGTATCATCTTGCGCTAATTCTTCATGTGATATTTGAATTAAGTATTCTGTAATTTTTGAGTCCAATGTGTTTACAGCATCTTCATATTGCTGTGTACCTTCACGATGTTTTCCAGATTTTGTATTGAAGAAGGCTAAACTTTCTTTTAGTTCTTCTTGTACTAAATCACCCATTTTTAAAGTTGCGTTACGTGCAGAGTTAATTGCTGCAGCAGGAAGTGTTTGAATTAATAATGGATCAAGTCCAGATGTGTCAATTTCGATTTCTTTTTCATCACTTCCACGAATCACGCGTTTTACAATGTACACCATTTGCTTAATAAATGGATAGGCAAGAATCGTAACGGTTAAGTTAAAGATAATATGCGCAACGGCAATTTGCATCATTGGTGCTAAATCCAGTGCTTCTGCGATATTTTTAATTAATCCCGTAACTGGGTTTAAGAATATCATAAACAAAAGTGTACCGAAGACGTTAAACATAACGTGAATTCCGGCGGTTCGTCTAGCTGGCACGCTTCCTCCAATTGAAGCAAAAACAGCAGTAATCGTTGTTCCGATATTACTTCCAAATACGAATGGCAAGGCAGCTGTTAATTCAATTGCACCTGATTCATAAAGTTTTTGGACAATCCCAATAACGGCACTACTTGATTGCACGACGGCAGTTAAAATCGTACCTGCAATCATACCAAGATATGGTTGTTTTGCCATTTGTGTAGCAAATGCATGGAATTGCTCGAATTCACCTAATAGTGATAGTTCATCACCCATTAGACGAAGTCCAAAGAAAAGTAAACCGAATCCAAGGCATATCTGTCCTGCATATATGTGTTTCTTTCGTTTTGAGAATAATGTAATCAGTACCCCAACAAACACGAATATGAGAGACATCTTTTCAACTTTAAGTCCAATTAGAAAAGCAGTAATCGTTGTTCCGATGTTGGCACCCATAATGATACCGACAGCTTGTTCTAATTTCATAAGTCCTGCTCTTACAAATCCAATGGTAATAGCAGTTGTGGCACTACTGGATTGAATGACAGTCGTAATGATTGCACCGATGATAATACCTTTCCAAGGTTTGGATGTATATCGATCAATGTAATCACGTAGCTTGTCACCAGCAATGCTTTTTAAACCAGCACCCATGTACTCGATTCCAAATAGGAATAGGGCAAATCCTCCAAGGATATAGTCCCATTGAACCGTTGGTGTGCTTGTAGCTAAATGTAGCATAGTAGTCCTCCCACGAAATATGACTATTCTTATTTTAACAATTTCTTTAGCAAAAAAACACAAAAACTTTCGCTTTTCCCATAAGATTTTTCACAATGGTTGAAAAAGTGGATAAACAATGGCTTTTCTTGTATAATTGAAGACAGTAAACAGAAGCAAAGGAAGTGTATTATGAAGTTAATTTCATGGAATGTAAACGGCATTCGTGCCGCAATGAATAAAGGGTTTTATGAATTCTTTGAAGAAAGTAGCCCAGATGTATTATGTATTCAAGAAAGTAAGATGCAAGAAGGACAAGCTGAAATACTTACAGATGGATACTATCAATATTTTAATAGTGCAGAAAAGAAAGGATATTCCGGAACTATAACTTTTACCAAAACTAAACCACTAAGTGTAAGTTATGGGATTGGTGAAAAGGAACACGATAATGAAGGTCGTGTAATTACTTGTGAGTTCAATGAGTTCTATCTGATTAATGTATATACACCCAATTCAGGTGAAGGATTAAAACGTTTGGAATATCGGATGCAGTGGGATAAAGCATTTCTTGCATATGTTAAAGAATTAGAGAAAAGTAAACCAGTCATCATTTGTGGTGATTTAAATGTTGCGCATACGGAGATTGATTTGAAAAATCCAAAAACCAATCGTAAAAATGCTGGTTTTACTGATGAGGAAAGAAATTCATTTACGCATATCTTAGAAGATGGAAAATTAATCGATTCCTTCCGTTATTTCTATCCAGATCTAGAAGGGGCATATTCATGGTGGTCATATCGTTTTAATGCACGTGCAAATAATGCAGGATGGCGCATTGATTATTTTCTAGTATCTGAGAAATTAAAAGATAAACTTGTAGGAGCAAGTATCCTTAGTGACGTATATGGTAGTGACCACTGTCCAGTAACTTTGGATATCAAGGCAAACTAATGAAGTTTCCATATCATAAAACAAGTGCATGTATTTTTGATTTAGATGGAACCTTATTGGATTCCATGGGATTATGGCAAGATATTGATAAGGAGTATCTTGCAAGATTTAATATTCCATTTGATGATCAAATTAGTGAAGATATCAAAAGTATGACATTTAATGAAAGTGCGGATTATTTTTTAGAGCGATTTGAGTTGCCGAAAACAAAAGAAGAAATTATGGATGACTGGAATGAAATGGCAGAGGAGGCGTATCGTGATACAATTCCAACAAAACCAGGAGTTCATGCATTTCTAGCGGATTTAGAAGCACATAACATCAAGATGTGTATAGCGACTTCATGTACAAAGGAACACGCTTTATTAGCGCTAGATCGCCTTGGAATACTTAAATATTTTGATTTCTTATTAACATGTAAAGATGTTGGAAAAAACAAGGAGTTTCCTGATGTCTTTTTAGCTTGTGCTAAAAAGTTAGATGTACCCATTAAAAAAACTATGGTGTTTGAAGATTTACTAGTCGCATTACAAGTGGCTAAAAAAGAAGGATTTCAAACGTGTGCTGTAGAAGATATACTTACAGTACATCAAAATAAAGAAGTTAAAGCAGTGGCGGATATTTTCATTCGCGATTTTACAGAATTTGAAAGGTAACAGATATGATTGCATTTATTAGAGGTAAGGTTTTTCGATATACAAGTGATTACGCAATTGTGGATTGCAATGGGGTAGGTTATAAAATATTCATGCCAAATCCAACAACATTAAATCTTCAACAAGAAGTACTAATCTATACATACGAGCACATCCGTGAAGATGCGCAAATTCTATTTGGTTTTTGTTCACTGGAGGAACAAGAATTGTTTGAACGTTTAATTTCCGTAAAAGGTATTGGACCTAAAATTGCCATTAATGCATTAGCAGCTGGAGGGATTTCTACCATTGTTGAAGCCATTGAATCTGGAAATATGGCATATTTAAAAAGCTTACCAGGTATTGGAAACAAGGCAGCTAGTCAAATTGTTCTTGATCTAAAAGGAAAACTTGTAGAAGCAAATGATGATGTTAAAGACAATGATGAACTCTTAGATGCGATTGATGCACTAAAAAGTTTAGGATATAAGCCAAAAGAAGTGAATATGATAGTGAAGGAACTTCGTAAATCAAGTGCAACAACAGTTGATGCTTATATTAAGGAAGCACTTAGCATCATGGCAAAACAAAAAGGAGTATAACGCATGGAAGATAGAATTGTTAGTGGCGATATCATGACTAGTGATGATGATAGTAGTTTACGTCCATCCTCACTTGATGAATATATCGGACAACATGATTTAAAAGAGAATCTAAAAATCTTTATTCAAGCTGCAAAGCAAAGAAATGAAGCACTAGATCATGTTTTGCTATATGGTCCTCCAGGTCTTGGAAAGACAACATTGTCTTACATTCTAGCAAATGAGATGGGAACAAATATCAAAACTGCCAGTGGACCAACCATCGAAAAAAGTGGAGATCTTGCTGCTATTCTTTCGCAACTAGAACCTGGTGATGTACTATTTATTGATGAAATTCATCGCCTAAGTAAAGTGGTTGAAGAAATCTTGTATCCAGCAATGGAAGATTATTGTTTAGATATCGTTGTTGGTAAGGACAGTAGTGTACGTAGTATTCGTTTGGATTTACCACCTTTTACACTAGTAGGAGCAACAACTCGTGCAGGGGATTTAAGTGCACCTTTACGTGATCGATTTGGAATTGTCAATCAACTAGCATACTACAAACAAGAAGAGTTAGAAAAAATTGTGCGTCGTACTGCACGGGTCATGGAAACTCAAATTCATGAAGATGCAATAACTGAAATTGCGATGCGTTCACGTGGAACTCCAAGAATTGCGAATCGTCTATTTCGTCGAGTGCGTGACTTTGCTCAAGTAATGAATGATGGTGTAATTTCTTTAGAAATTGCAACTATGGCTTTGGATCGTTTGAAAGTTGATCATATGGGATTGGATGATGTTGACCATAAGTACTTACGCGGAATTATTGAGCGATTTAAAGGCGGTCCGGTTGGTCTTGAGGCAATCGCAAGTAGTATTGGGGAAGAGCCAACAACGCTTGAAGATGTCTATGAACCATATTTACTTCAAATTGGTTTTATTACCCGAACACCACGAGGACGAATGGTCTCTAATAAAGCATATGAACATTTAAAAATACACCATGATGATGGACTGTTTTAAAACCGGTGATTGCATCGGTTTTTTATTTTGTCAGGAAGAAAGAATCCTTTCATTTTGTATTATGCAAATCGATTGATTAATGGTAAAATACTAAGGTGCTACACAAGTATTTACACATACGTTTCACTTTTATGCATGTGTGATATTTGCTATACTATATAACGTAAGAACTTTGGAAAGGATATAACATATGGACTTTGAAATACATATTGACCAGTTTGATGGCCCACTTGATTTAATGCTCCACCTAGTGAAAGAAAATCAACTAGATCTTTTTGATTTGGATATGAATATCCTAGCCGATCAATACCTTGCATACATCAATGCATTTGAATCGCTTAAACTAGAAGTTGCAAGCGAATATTTAAGTGAGGTTGCAGGTTTATTAGAATATAAAAGCAAACGCTTATTACCACGTGAAAAAGTGGAAATCGCTGAAGAATATGAAGAAGATCAACGTGATAAATTAGTAAAACGTTTATTGGAATACGAAAAGTTTAAAAAGGCAAGTGAGACATTTGAAAAACACTATGAAAGTCGTCAAAAGATGATGGAGCGTCCACTTTCTCAAGAAGCTGAAAAGTATATGAAACAAGTAACTATTGAAGATTATAAAGGGAATCCATACGATTTGATTAAAGCGATGAATCGCGTAATCCGTAGGTTTGAGTTAAGTCAACCACTAGAAACCCAAATGACCATTCAAGAAATGAGTAGCGAAGAAAGAAGTGAACAACTTCGTAGTCGTTTAAAACATGTACAAGGGAAAATATCATTTGAAAAGTTATGTGATGATTGTACATCTTTGCATATGGTTGTTGTTTCGTTTTTAGCAATATTGGATTTAATCAAAAATCAAGAAATTCAATATAGTGTAGATAAAGATGACCAAATTTGGTTAATTACAGGAGTTTAAGATGCAAGATATTATAGAAGGATTACTGTTTCTGGCAGGAGATGAAGGCTTAAGTGACCAACAACTGTTAGAAACATTAGAAATAAAGCAAAATGAATTGGAGTCCTATATGGACAGCTTAATGGATGAATACTTACAAAATCAACATGGTGTAGAGTTGATACACTTTGGTGGACGCTATAAATTTGTAAGTAAAGAACATGTCTATGAATATGCTGCAAAACTATTCTCATCAAATAAAATGGCAACTTTATCAAGTGCAGCATTAGAAACACTTGCTATTATTGCTTATAAACAACCAATTACTCGAAGCGAAATTGAAGAAATTCGTGGAGTTGGTGCAGATATGATGATTCGAAAATTATTAGCACGTGGGTTGATAAAAGAATGTGGACGCTCAGATGCACCGGGTAGACCATTCCTTTATGAAGTGACGGAAGAATTTATGGATTCATTCCAATTGCAAAGTTTAAAAGAATTGCCAGAGTTGGAAGATCACAAAGTAGTAGTTCAAGAAGAACTATTCGATAATAGGTAGAAAATGGAACGTATACAAAAAGTAATCGCGGCTAGTGGAGTCGCAAGTCGTCGTAAAGCAGAAGAAATGATTAAACAAGGTCGTGTCAAAGTAAACGGTGTTGTCCTTAAAGAAATGGGATATATCGTAAAACGTGGCGATGCGATTCAAGTCGATGGAAAAAGTATCACCAAAGAAAACAAAGTATATTATGTAATGAATAAACCAAAGAAAACGATGTGTACAAATAGCGATGAATTTGATCGTCCAACAGTGTTTTCATTGGTGGATAGCAATGAACGTTTATTTAGTGTAGGACGTTTGGATTATGATACAAGCGGAGTTTTGATTCTAACAAATGATGGAAATTTTGCCAATACACTCGCTCACCCAAGATATCATTTACCAAAGACGTATAATCTTACATTAAATGGCATTTTAACACCACCACAATTGATGGAACTAAAAAGTGGGATTGTTTTAGATGATGGACATAAAACATTACCTGCAAAGTATAAAGTGACAGAAAAAGATCACAAGAAAAATCAAATGTCTTTGGACTTAACAATCGTGGAAGGGCGAAATCGTCAAATTAAACGTATGATTGAACACTTTGGATATCATGTAACTCGTTTACATCGTAAACAACTTGGAAATCTTAAAGTTGATGATTTACGTCAAGGGGAATATCGTATCTTAAAACCATACGAAGTCAAAAAGTTAAAACAAATGGCAACGGAAGGTTCAAAAACATAATTGTCAAACAATAGACATAATGCGCTTGCATTGCAAACGAAGGAAAAGGAAAGAGCATGTTAAAAAATAAAGAGTTATTCAATCTTGAACAACAAATGGATTGGTTGGAAAATAAACTAAAATATCAGCGCTTGCAAAAGTGTGATTTACATCAAGGACAACCGGAGATTCTTGCATATATCTATTTACATGAAAATTGTAAGCAACTAGATATTGCAAAGTATCTAGGGATTTCACGTGCAACTGTAGGTGTATCCATTCGTCGTTTGGCAAAACAAGGGTTAGTCGAAGTTCATGCACATGAAAATGATGCAAGAGCAACGAGTTTAACAATTACAAAACAAGGAACTAAACAACTTGTTCAATCTGACATGATTCTTGATGAATTTATCACAAAGAAATATAACAATTTCACTGATGAAGAAATGGACGCCTATATTCATCTAACAAAGAAAATTGTGAATAATTTAAAGCGCGTATATAAAGAAGACGAAAGGTAGAGTCTACCTTTTTTCGCATATTAGGAGAGTATAATGCAACAGTATTTTATTAAAGAAAATCTTAAAGTAAATGATTTAGTGAATTTTACTTCAGAGCAACAAAAACATATCAAACAAGTACTGCGCATGAAAGAAGGTAGTGTAATAAAAGTTGTTGATGCAAGTGAAGACGGCTTTTTAGCAACTATAAGCTACCAGCAAAATCAAGTGTTTGCACGTATTATTGAACCCACGAAAAGTAATAAAGAACGTATTAAAGTAACTTTGATTCAAGGTATGATCAAAGGAGAACGCTGGGATATGTGTATTCAAAAGGCATGTGAATTTGGTGTGGATCAGATTATTCCTTTAATTTCTAACAGAACTATTGTAAAATTGCATGATAAAGTAGAAAAGAAATTGGAACGTTACAACAAGATTGCACTTGAAGCATGTGAACAGTGTAAACGTGATCACTTAGTACAAGTAACAGCACCAATCTCAATGAAACAATTGCATGAATATAAAAGTGAATTAAACCTATTTGCATATGAAGATGCAGATAGTATCAGTCAAAATATCAAGGATATCTTACTAGCAAACAAAGAAGTACAATCTGTAACGATTGTCATTGGTAGTGAAGGTGGTTTTGATAAACAAGAGTGTGAAAGTGCACAAGCACAAGGATATGAAATGATTTCGTTAGGCAAACGTATTTATCGTGCGGAAACAGCTGCAATGGCTGCGATTAATACCACACTTGTCGTATTGGATTAGGAGTATTGCATGGACAAATTATTTGAAGTATTACATAAAGCATATGATAAGAATTTCTATAAGCAAAAAGAAGTAAAAGCAAAAAAAGAAGAAATGGAACGACTTTTTAAGAAGTGGAAGATTCCTTATACATTTCATGATGCTTATGATTACTTTCACAATGAAATTATTGCTAAGGGAATTGAGAATAAACAAGCATTTGAAAATTGCCATAGCGAGACACGAGTAAAAATGGTCGATTTTTACTCAACATTAAATTATGATGAGAAACGACGTTTAATGAATCGTGAAGTGGAATTAATTGAACCAAATTTACCAAAACGAGTTGTTGATGGAATTTCTATTTATGTACCATTTTTTGATAAACGAATGAATGAGATTTATCATAATGAGATGGTTCTTTATGATATCAAGAAATATGGATATTATAAGGAACGATTTGAAAATGCAATGCATGATATTTCCATGTATGGAAACGTATTTTATGATGAAGATTTCTGCAGTGCAAAAAAAGTATATGAAGAAGCAAATATGTTTGCTTTGTATGATGCAAAATTACGTTGTTTGTATTTTATTAAAGATCAAAAACTTGTCCAACATATTAGTTTTCCTGTAGATGTAGATATCAGTACGTTGATGAAATTAAGTCATGTTTTTTTTCATAATTCAACTGAGGTGTTTGTGAATGCATTAATGGATGAACAATTGATTTTACCAAAGGAAAAGAAGAAACTAATAGGGATGTTACGGAAAGGAATCTCATGAAACGATTTGCGATAGCAACACTTGGATGTAAAGTAAATCTTTACGAAAGTGAAAGTTATGTAGAACAACTGCAACAACTTGGATATCAAGAAGTTGATTTCAAAGAAGTTGCAGATATTTATATTATTAATACGTGTGCTGTGACCAATACGGCATCGCAAAAATCAAGACAAAAAATCAACCAAGCAAAGACAAGAAATGCAAATGCATTTATTTGTGTGGTTGGCTGTTATGTTCAAAGCGATGCACAGGCACAACAATTGGATGTTGATTTGCTTGTTGGTAGTAATAATAAAGATCAACTAGCAACCGTAATTGATCAAACATTTAAAAAACAAGAAAAAGCAAACATTGTAGAAACTTATGATGATTTGCAAACGTTTGAAAAACTACACGTGCAACAATTTCATGAAAAGACACGTGCGTTTTTGAAAATCCAAGATGGTTGTAATCAATTTTGTAGCTATTGTATTATTCCATACGCAAGAGGAAAAGAGCGTTCTATTGAGTTACCACAGGCAATCAAACAAGCACAACAACTGGTAGCAAGTGGACATAAGGAAATTGTATTAACAGGAATTCATACAGGTCGGTATGGTGATGGAAACACGCAAAACCTTGTTTCTTTATTAAAAGAGATGGTGAAAATTGATGGCTTGTTGCGGATTCGTATTTCATCAATTGAAATGAATGAAATAACAGATGAGATGTTACAACTTATGGCAAGTGAGGATAAAATTGCAAAGCATTTACACATTCCCATTCAATCAGGAAGTGATACAATCTTACAAGCGATGAATCGACCATATCGTATCGATGCATTTAAAGAAAAAGTAAAGCAGATTCGTGCAATCATGCCTACAATATCTATAAGCAGTGATATGATTATGGGCTTTCCTGGAGAAAGTGAAAAGGATGTAGCAACAACCGTAGAGACTGTACGCGATGTGAATTTCTCGTTTTTGCATGTATTTCCATTCTCAAAACGTGATGGAACAAAAGCTGAAACATTGAAAAATCACTTACCAAAAACCATAAAAAAAGAGCGATGTGCTTTATTGAGTAAACAAAGTAAGCAACAATATGCAACGTACCTTGATAGTTTTATCGATCAGGAACTTGCAGTTTTATTTGAATATGAAAAAGACGGTTATGCTTATGGACATAGTAGTGAGTATATCCAAGTCAAAGTGAAAGCAGACAAGCAACTTGTTAACCAAATGGTTGTCGTAAAAGCGACAGGTCGTGATGGTGATATACTTGTCGCAAAATAAGGAGAGTCAAATGAAATTATCTGAGATATTTAAAGATGCACCGGATATAGAAGTTAGTGGACTATACACAGATTCACGAAGTGTAAAAGAAAACGGAATGTTTTTTTGCCTAGATGGAATTATGACAAACGGACATAAGTTCATTAAACAAGCAGTAAAGAAGGGTGCAAAAACAATTGTACACAGTGAAGATATCAAGACATTTTTAGATGATGTTGTATATATTAAGGTTGAAAATGTCGATACTGCACTAAATCAAGTAATCAACAAATTCTACCATTATCCGAGTGAAGAACTGAAAGTATTTGGAGTAACTGGAACCAATGGGAAAAGTACAGTTACAAATATCATCAAAGATATTTATGATCATTTTGCTCCATGTGGGTATATTGGTACGATTTCAATCGAGTATAAAAACGTAAAAATGCAACCAAACCTAACAACGCCAGATGCGATCTTTTTGAATCGTACATTACGCGATATGGTAGATGATGGTGTAAAAGCAGTAGCGCTTGAAGTAAGTAGTCATGGCTTAGAACAACATCGTGTTGATGCCATTGATTTTGATATTGCTGTATTTACAAACTTCACATACGATCATTTAGACTTTCATGGAACAATAGAAAACTACTTTCATGCCAAAAGCAAACTTTTCAGTAATTTAAAGGAAGATGGCATTAGTGTACTAAATGTTGATGATCCAAAATATACAGAACTAGCTGACGTATGTCATGGTAAAGTTGTCACATATGGAATCCATCATGAATGTGATTATCTTGCAAAAAACTTGCACTTATCAATGAAGGAATCATCATTTACCTTGGTACATAAAGAAAAAGTCTATCCAGTAACAACCAATTTAGTTGCTGAATACAACATCTACAACTTATTAGCTGCGATTGCTGCTATTGTTGAAAGTGGAATTGAAATTGAGGAAGTGCTTAAATATGTTGGTACCATTGATCAAATCGAGGGTCGTTTAGAGATTATCGATGAGGGACAACCATTTAATGTAATTGTGGATTTTGCACATACACCAGATGGTTTAGAGAAGATATTCCAATTTGCGACTTCTATTACACCTGAAGATTCATCAATCATTGCGGTTTTTGGAAGTGCAGGTCGTAGAGATGTGGATAAGCGAAAAGTGTTTGGAGAAGTTGCAAGTAAATTTTGCGATACAATCATTTTGACAGAAGATGATCCACGTGATGAAGATCCACGTGAAATTGCCAACCAAATCAAATCTGGTATCCAAGGTGATGCACGTAGTATTTATATCGAAGATCGTTATGGTGCAATTCGCCAAGCAATCGAACAAGCAAATCCAAATGATACTGTTCTTGTATTAGGTAAAGGTGATGAGGTATTTATGTATCGTGAGGAAGGTCGCTCACCATGGGTTGGTGATCATAATGCAGCACGCGAAATTATTCGTCGTTACTATTTAGGAAGTAGCATTAGTTAAATGATTGAAATAAAAAATATCGATCTGATAGATAATAATACGAGAATTTCAAACTTGTTGGATGCACAAAGAAGTGAACACTTCTTTATAGAAGTGCAAAATCAATCCTTTTCATACGCACTTTATGAAGATGGGTTATATCAAGGAGGCATTACTGGAAATATTCATGCAAAGGAACTACATATTTCTTTGTTGGCACTACATACAACTTCAAGAGGCAAAGGATATGGTCAAAAATTGATACAAGTAGTAGAAGACTTTGCTTTACATAGCGACTGTCATACGCTTACTGTTACCACACAATCCTTTCAAGCAAAACCATTTTATGAGAAACAAGGGTTTCAAGTTTTTGGACAGCTAGAAGATGTACCATTTGCAGGAACCACACGATATTATTTAGTAAAACGTCTAAAAAATCAAAAAAACAAGTAATTCTAATTGAAAACATTTGCATTTTTTGCGCGTATTGTATATAATTAGCCTAGTAATTCAGAAGGGAGGGTTGAGACCCATGCCAAAAGTTATCGTAAAAGAAAACGAACAGCTTGATGACGCTTTACGTCGTTTTAAACGTCAAGTATCAAGAAACGGTACCCTTGCTGAAGCACGTAAACGTGAGTTCTATGTAAAACCGGGAGTTCGTCGTAAATTGAAATCTGAAGCAGCTCGTAAAGCTCGCCGCGGAAAATAATTTCAAAGTGAAACACATCGAAAGGTGTGTTTTTTTAATGTTGGTTTATGCTACACTATACACATGAATCATCAAACAAAGTTATATTTGGGTAAAATTATTGAATATCATCGAAATGTACTTTTTGCTGGAACGAAAGATAAACAATATGCAAAAGAATACTTTTCATCACGACTTGTACAAGGAGAATTGATTACGATATGTTCGCCTACGACGTATCGCAAACTGACAAATGACATTCCTGTAAAAAATGAAGATATTTATCTCGAACTATTACGAAAGTTGAATCTTACATATCAAGCGACATCCATTGTATATAAAAAAGAATTTACGAAAAATGGCATGCGAATACTTGAAACATATATGTATGGAGATTATGATGCAGTAGCAAGTATGATTACGCATCTATTAGCTACCTTTAATACAGATGATGCATATGAAAAAGAACTTGCATATGTACTTCATATGATTCATGAAATGATGCGTGTAAAACATTCAATTGTAGATGCATCACAAATGGAACGTGTGTATACACTTTACGATATATATCCGCAGTGGATACAAAAAATGCTGCTAACTGCAATTTATAATTATTTGATTATTACTCATCAAACTCATAAGACTGAAGATTTTATAGATACATTACAGGATCATCCTTTGGAGCAAGTCTCTCGTATGTACTATTATATTGATAATCAAGTACACCTTGATAAGGTGGATGCAATGTATCAAAAACTGATGGATGTATTTACTAAACAAAAGAATTATTATCGCTTACTAGAAATAAAAGAATACCAACTAAAATATAATAATTTGTTAGGGATTGCAAATGAAGCACTTATAGATGAAATTGAGTACATGTTTACAACCTATGAATTGCCTAATCATGCAAGGAAAAGTTATTTATATTTCTTGGGGAAAATGTACAATCGTACAGCTTCATATGAAAAAGCAAAGATGATATTTGAAGAATGTTTACGACTTGATCCGAATATGATGACATACATATTGAGTTATTATTTTTATTGTTTACATAAAACAGACTCATTAATCCAAGTGGACCCTATAGTTTATGATAAACTAAGTGAGCAACAGCGTGCAATCTATACATATTTTACTTTGGATCCAAAAGATTGTGGAAAACGTGAAGACTATATTTTAAAAGAACTTGCATGTCCCAAAATCATGAAGATGGAATATATGCATGACTTGGTATTAAAAGAATTACGAAAAAATGTGCGTATGACAAAGCATTATGTAAAACTCGAACAGTTTCTAAGTAAAATTGACGAATTTTAATAAATAAGCAAAAGAACTGATGAATTTAGTATAATCATCAGTTTTTGTTTACCCTTTTTGAATGATGATACGATTAATGACAAAGGGGGAATAATATGCAAATACAAGTAGAAAAACTAACACGGGTATTTACACGTAAAAAAGGTATCATACATAAAACAAAAACAGATAAAGTTGCTGTTGATGGCATAAGTTTTGAAGTGAATAAAGGGGAAGTGTTTGCTTTGCTGGGACCAAATGGAGCAGGGAAAACCACAACAATTAAAATATTATCAACTTTGCTATCACCTACAAGTGGGAAAGCAACCGTATTAGGTAAGGATTGCTACATAGAAGCAAAGCAAATCAGAGAACATATTAATTTTATTTTTGGTGGGGAATCAGGTGTGTATCGAAGACTTACAGGTAAGGAAAATCTTATCTACTTTGCTTCGCTATATCATATCGATTGTACAAGTGATACAAAACGAGTAAACCAGTTACTTGAACTCGTTGGCTTGATGGAGGCAAAAGATCAAAAAGTTGAAACCTATTCGAAAGGGATGATTCAGCGATTACAAATTGCAAGAGGCTTAATCAATAATCCAAAAGTGTTATTTTTAGATGAACCAACTTTAGGATTAGATCCAATCGGTGCTAGAGATTTAAGAAATATCATTCAAAAGTTAAAGCAAGCAGGTACAACAATTTTACTAACAACACATGATATGAATGAAGCAGACATATTAAGTGATCGAATTGCGATTATTAAAGAAGGTAAAATTATAGCATTAGATACTCCAGTGAATTTGAAAAAGCAAATTCGTGATGTAATCGAAATTGAAGCCACTATAAAAGAACTACCAGAAACACAACTTATAACATGGCAACAAGCACATGACATAGAAATCCAATCGTATATTCAAAAACAAGGAGTCATTCAACTGCATGTAAAGTTACAAAATATGGTTGTGCGAGATAATTTTATAAAACAGTTAACAAATTATGGTTTGCTTGGTTTCCAACAAAAAGAGGATTCACTTGAAGATGTATACATTCGCATAATTGAGGAAAACATATGAGAAGTATTACACAAACAATGGTTGTACAAATGAAAAACTCGTTTGCACGAAAGATGTTTCAATTTACGATGCTTGTACAACCAATTATCTACACATGTATTACATACTTTTTGTTTAAGCAAACTAAGGAAACGAATTTTGGTGCATATGTAGTTTTAGGCTCAGGTTTGTTATCGTTTTGGAGTTGTATTGTTTTTTCGAGTGCAGGCGATATCGATAGAGAACGTTGGATGAATACACTACCATATCTATTTGCATCACCAACAAACTTTACAAAAATTGTGATAGCAAAAATCCTAGGGAATACGTGCATTGGTTTATTTCCATTTGTGATTTCATATATAGTGGCAACATTTATTTTTCAAAGTCCATTTACCATTGCACATCCATTATTATTTTTAGCTATCGTTCCACTTGTGATTTTATCTTTTGTGGCTGTTGCTTTTATTTTTGCGGCAGTCTTTACAATCTCCAAAAAGGGTGGGACGCTTATGAATTGTTTAGAGTATCCAATTTTTATTTTATGTGGCATGGCATTTCCAATTTCTATATTACCAGACTGGATACAGCCAATCTCTAAATTATTACTTCCTACATATGCAGTTGATATTTTACGAGAAAGTGTATTATCTATACCAGATATGCAGCAATTTATCTATAAGATTGTGATCCTTGTTGGACTTAGTCTGGTATATTTTATCATTGGTTATATTCTATTCATACAAATGGATAAGCATGTACGAAAACATGCATCTTTGGAGGTGTTTTAATGAAACGTATATGTAAAATTACCTGGCTATCTTTCAAAAGTAACTACTCTTATTTAGATATAGAAACATTTTTACTCATTAAAATTATCTCTCCAGTGATGCAAATGTTGTTTTTTACATTACTTGCCACGTATACTGGAGGAATACAGCGATTACCAATTACGGTGGTTGGTAATGCAATGCTTATCTGTACATTTGGTACCTTTGGTGATTTGGGGGTTATGTACATTCGAGATCGTTATCAAGGAGTATTACGACTCATTGTTGCTTCATCAAAGCATCCATTATCAATCTTTTTAGAAAAAGGAATATGCTATGTGTTTGAAGCAGTATTAACTGCACTATTTGGTTTAGTTGTAGGACAACTTTTATTTCAAGTGCAAATCATTGAATATCCATTAGTGGAAATTTTACTATGTATTTTTGTCTCTATGATTGCATGTGTTGCACTTGGTTATGTACTAAGTAGTATTTGTTTGGTTGTAAGTGATATCAATATGCTACTAAATGTAATATCGATGAGTATGCTCTTTTTATGTGGTGCAAATATAGATGTAGCAAAGCTACCAACATTACTTCAATATATAGCATATGCCTTACCAGTAACGCGTGGATTACAAGCGATTGATCTGCTTGTTCAGGGTGCGCAATTTCAGATGATTGTACCATTACTTATACAAGAATTTGTGTATACATGCATACTGTTTTTGATTGGAATCATTTTATATCAGTATTTTATGCGCAAGGCACAAGTTGATGCTACATTAGATATCATGTAAAAAAGCTGTACGTATTTGATATTCAAATACATACAGCTTTCTTTATCCTAAGATACAAGATATATCGATAGCGTCTACTTTTATTTCTGGGTTTTCAAGATACTGAATTACTTGATTGGTTAGATAGGTTGGAGTACTTGCACCAGAAGATACTGCAACAACCTTGCTGCTTGATAAATCAAGTGCTTGCACATCTAAGACATCATTGACAAGATATACACGATCAATGTGATTTTGTTTTCCTATATCTGCTAAACGTTTTGAGTTATTACTTGAACGATCTCCAACAATCAATAAGGTGTCTACACCTTTTAAATTTGCGATTGCTTCTTGTCGTACTCTTGTTGCATTACAAATTTCCTCAGCAAATACCGCTTGTGGATAGTTACTTTTGATTTGTTTAAAAATGTCAGCGACTTCGAAAATTGACATAGTTGTTTGATTGGTCACAAATACTTTTGAAGTAATGTGTACTTGCTTGATATCATCAATACTTGTGATCAAATGTATTTTTGGATTTCCATCTACTACGGCCATTGCTTCAGGGTGATTTGCTTTTCCAATGTATAAGACTTCATATCCATCTGCTACATGCTTATCAACAAGATCTTGCGTACGTTTGACATCAGGACAAGTAGCATCAATTACATGAAGGCCTTTTTCTATTGCTTTATTTCGAATGGTATCACTAATACCATGTGCTGTAAAAATCACAATACCTGTGTCAATTTGATTAAGCAGTTCTTCTCGATTATCACCTTCAAGTGTGACAATGCCTAAGTTTTTCAAAGCATCTTTTACATATGTGTTATGCACTAACATACCCAAGATATAAATAGGTGTATCTGGATATGCCTTTGCAGTATCTTTAGCGATTTGAATTGCGCGTACAACGCCTTTACAATACCCTCTAGGGCTAACTTTTATAATTTCCATGTCTACATTATAACGACTTTGTGTTAAAATGTAACCCTATTGCTTTTTTTTCGCATGAACACATGTGTTATAATGAATTAGCAAGAGTAGAAACGAGGTGTAAATTAATGAAATTTGCAGATTTAAAGTTACATGGAGATGTTCTTAGTTTTATTGAAAACAATCATTTTCAAGAACCAACCATGATACAAGAAAAAGTAATTCCTTTAGCATTAAAAGGAAAAGATATAATTGGTGTCTCACAAACGGGAACTGGAAAAACCCATGCATTTTTAATTCCTATTTTCAATCAAATCAATGTTGAGAAAAATGAAGTGCAAGCAGTTGTAAGTGCACCAACACGAGAACTAGCTTTACAAATTTATACAAAAGCGTTGGACATGCAAAAAGTCAACAAGCGTATTCGTATTAAATTAATTACAGGGGGAACTGAAAAAAGTAAAATGAGTGCGCAATTGCGTAATCAACCTCATGTTGTTATTGGTACGCCAGGACGTTTAAAAGACTTGTTTTTGAATGAACAAAGTTTATTATTACAAACTGCTAAAATGTTTGTAGTCGATGAAGCAGATATGACATTGGAATATGGATTCTTAGAAGACATTGATCAAATTTGTTCGCGTATGCGTAAAGTGCAAATGATGTCATTTAGTGCGACAGTACCTGAACAACTTCGTTTGTTTTTAAAGAAATACATGCATCAACCAGAAACAATTGATATCAAAGTAGATAAGAAATTTAAACCAAGAATCGATCATATTTTGATTCCTTGTAAGCATCATAGTTATAGTGCGATGTTGTTAAAACTATTACCAACATTCCATCCATACTTATGTTTGATTTTTGCCAATACAAGACAAGAGGCAAGTGAAGCAACAGAAAAGATGCGTAGTGCAGGATATGGTGTTATTGAATTACATGGTGATTTAACAAGTCGTGAACGTCGTTCTGCGATGAAGGGTATTGAATTAGGTAAACACAATTACATCGTTGCTAGTGATATTGCAGCACGTGGTATGGATATTGAAGGGGTAAGCCATGTCATCTCACTTGGATTCCCAAAAGAAATTGATTTCTATATTCATAGAGCCGGTCGTACAGGTCGTGCTGGGAAACAAGGGATTTGTTATGCCCTTTATAATGAGAAAGATGAAGCTGCAATTCGAATCCTTCAACAAAGAGGAATTCATTTTGACCATTATCGAGTAGTTGGAAATGAGTTAAGTGAATTAAAACCGATTTTCTATAAACGTAAACGTAACGATGATCCATTAGAAAAAGAAATTGCTAAAATTGTAAAAAACAAAAAACAAAAAGTAAAACCAGGATATAAGAAAAAGCAAAAAATCCAGGTTGCAAAATTAAAACGTAAACACAAGCGTTCATTGATCCAAACAGAAATAAAAAAACAAGCAAAAGAGAAAGCGAAAGCGCGTCAAATTGCGTCAAGAAGTGAAGAATAATGAAGATTGGTTCTCATGTTTCAATGAAAGCACCAAACTTTGTTTTGGGAAGTGTTGAGGAAGCATTATCTTATCAAGCAAATGCTTGTATGATTTATACAGGTGCTCCTCAAAATACACGTAGACAACCACTAGAGAAAATGAAAATTGATGAAGCAAAAGCTTTAATGGATGAACATCAAATACCGATGGAACAAATGATTGTCCATGCACCATATATCATCAATTTAGCCAACACACTTAAAGCAGATACATATGAACTTGCTGTTGAGTTTTTACAAAAAGAAATTGAACGCGTACGTGCAATTGGTGCGAAATACCTTGTATTGCATCCAGGAAGTCATGTAAAAGCAGGTGAAGATGTCGGTTTAGATCAAATCGTAAAAGGACTTGATGAAGCACTTAGTGGCAATGAGGATGTGTATATCGCACTTGAAACCATGTCGGGCAAGGGAAGTGAACTTGGTTATACTTTTGAACAATTGAAATACATCATTGATCACTGTAAACATCAAAAGATGTTACGTGTTTGTATGGATACATGCCATATGCATGATGCGGGATATGATGTAGCTGATTTTGATGCGTTACTTGATCACTTTGATGACGTTGTTGGTTTAGAACGTTTGGTTTGTATTCATTTAAATGATACAAAGAATGAAAAAGGTGCAAAGAAAGATCGTCATGCAAATCTAGGACATGGAAAACTTGGTTTTGATACACTATGTAAAATTGCCAATCATCCGCGTGTAGACCATGTAGTGAAAATTCTTGAAACTCCATGGATTGATGGAAACGCACCATATAAAGAAGAAATAGAAATGCTACAAACAAAAACGTTTGTGAATATTATCGAATAACATCTGCATTTATGTGGATGTTTTTTGTATTAGAAAAGGCTGAGCGAACTCAACCTTCAAATGCATCTATTTCTTCTTTTAATACGCGAATCATATCTTCTTGTTTCACACGTTTTATAATTTCACCTTTTTTAATAAGCAAACCATCATCAACTCCACCAGCAATCGCAATATCTGCATGTTTAGCTTCTCCGGGTCCATTAACTGCACACCCCATAATTGCAACAGTAATATCTTTATCGACTGTACGCATATAGGCTTCCATTTCATCAACAATTGGACGGATATCAAACTGCGTACGTCCACATGTAGGACAAGCAACTAAATTTGCAACATTGTCAATTAAATGTAAACCTTTAAGAATTTGCTTGCAAATAAAGATTTCATCTTCAGGTTCACCATTGACAGAAACACGCATTGTATCTCCAATACCTGCTTCTAGTAAGGTTCCTAAAGCAACACTGCTTTTGATAGATGAAATTGCAAAGTTACCCGCTTCGGTTACTCCTAAATGCAATGGGTAGTCAAAGGTTTTTGCGGCTAATCGATACACATCAATGCAAAGTTGTACATCACTGCTTTTAAATGATAGACAAATATCATAAAATTCCATATCTTCTAATATCTTTACATGACGAGATGCACTTTCAATCATACCTTCAGCTGTTGGTTTACCGTATTTTTCATGAATATCTTTTTCAAGCGAACCAGAGTTAATTCCAATACGAATTGGAATATGTTTTTCTTTGCAAAGATTGACAACTTTTTGCACATTTTCTTTTGAACCGATATTACCAGGATTCAAACGGATTTTATCTGCACCATTTACAATTGCAGCAATTGCTTGCTTGTAGTTAAAATGGATGTCTGCAACCAAAGGGATGTGGATAAATTTCTTAATTTCTTTAATTGCTTTTGCATCTTCATCATCCATAACGGATACACGAACTAGTTGACAGCCAACATCTTCTAAACGATAGATTTGTTCCACCACTTCTTTGATTTTACTTGTTTTAATCGAACACATCGATTGAATTACGACTTTATTTTGCCCTCCAATAGTTAGATTACCAACTTGAATGGGTCTTGTTTTTTCTCTTATTTTCATATTATCACCTAATCGCATTATACCACTCTTTTTGTAAATGTGAGTAAGAATCAATTTTCAGTATTTTTTCACATGTATAAGCAAGAAATAAAGAAGAATCATGCTATAATAACTTGGACTGGAGACAAGGCTTATGATAACAAATCCATTTAGAAAAAGTGATCAAGATCGTCGTAGACGATCTAGTAATATATTTGCAAAGAAAGATGATCTACAAAAAGTAATCAATATACGAGCACGTGTTTTTATTGTGCTTATTGTTGCCGCTTTTGCGATTATCTCGATAAAATTGGTAAATATCCAATTGGTAAAACAAGATGAATATGCCATTAAATTAGAGGCATTCACAATGAAACGACAAGCATTTGCACCACCGAGAGGTGACATTAAAGATCGTAATGGAGTTTTATTAGCTTCTTCGAAAAAATCATTGTCAATATTTTATTATCCTCCTGAAAACATAACAGCAAAAGAAGAGTGGGAACTTGCTGAAAAGTTTCTTACGGACTTTGGTATGTCACTAACAAAGACAAATTCACGTGGCGTTGAAAGTGCTGCGATTACTGAGCGTCAATTAAAAGACATGCATTATCTACATGAATATCAATTGCATAAAGAAAACTTTAATTCACTTTTGACAGAAGAAGAACTTACAAAAGCAAATGAAGGAAAACTTGATAACGATGATATTTATGCATTGAAGATTGAACGTATGGATATTTCTGGTTTAGATGAGAATACAAAGAAGTTATATTTAACCTATATGTTAATGAATCAAGCACCTGAAAATGAATTTAAAATTATCAAAGAAGGTGTTTCGAATGAACAAATTGCTAAGTTATTAGAAAATCGTAGTACATATCCAGGATTTGAATATCGTGATGATTGGGAACGTGTGTATTATGATAATGATAACCCAATTGTGAAATCTATTGTTGGAAGTGTATCCGATCAAACGCAAGGTTTACCTTCAGAGAATATGCAATATTACCTAGGACTTGGTTATGCAATGAATCAACGCATTGGAATTTCAGGGATTGAAAAAGAATATGAATCGTTCCTGGTTGGGACAAGCAAAGACTATGATATTAGTTATGATAGTGAAGGAATTGCAAAATTAGACGAAAACAATGCAGGGAAAAGTGGTTATGATCTAACGTTGTCTATTGACGTTGAAATGATGAAAGAAGCAGATCGTCTGTTACGAGAAGCGATAAATAGCCGTTCAAGTGATACGGAATACTTCAATAATATGTACATGACCGTTTTAGATGTAAATACTGGTGAAGTACTTGCAACCGCAGGTATTCAAAAGAATAAAGATGGAGAAATTGAATCAATTCCAAGTGGAACGTATTTAAATGCCGAACGTGTTGGAAGTACAGTGAAGATGGCAACCTTATATATGGGACTTGAAGAAGGTGTTGTAGGGCCTGGAGAAGTGATTATTGACCAACCACTAAAATTTCAAGGAACGGATCCATTTAAAAGTTATCAAACATGGGGAGCTTTAACGGATCGTTCAGCAATTGCGGTATCAAGTAACGTATATATGGCAACTATCGCTTTACGTATGGCAGGGATGCAATCGTATGTACCAGAAATGGCAATGCCATATGCAGAAGGTACATTTGAGAAAATGCGTACGTATTACAATATGTTTGGACTTGGGGTAACAACTGGGTTAGATGTACCTACTGAAGGAGTCGGAGCTATTGGTGGTACAGAAGAACATGGGAAAATTATGGCAATGTCAATTGGTCAATATGATACGTACACATCGATGCAGCTTGCACAATATGTAGCAACTATCGCAAATGGTGGAAAACGTGTACAAACCCACTTCTTAGATAAAGTCACTGAAGTTAATGACCCAGATACTGTAATTTATAAAATGGGGGCAAACATTCTATCTACTTTAAAAGGAACAAGCGTTGAAACGTATATTTCGCGTGCGCAAGAAGGAATGCGTGGTTGTATTGAAGGAATTGATGGAAAAGCGGGAATTTGTCCACAAGAAGTTAGTGATGCAGCTGTCGGTGTGAAGATGGCAGTAAAAACAGGAACTGCAGACAATGATGTGTATTTAGAAAGTGGAAGTGTCAATACTGTATCGAACTCTATTGTTGCTTATGGACCATATGAAGATCCAGAAATTGCAATTAGTTGTATTGCGCCAAACTATACAAGTAACTCAAGCAACTTAGGAAGCAATGTATGTGGTGCTCCAGTAGGTAAAATCGCTAAGTACTATTTTGAAAATAAGAAGTAGACTTTTACTAAATGTATATGATACAATAGGAAACGCTAAAGAGTTAGGAGGATTTTCAGATGAGAGATCGTATTACTTTGAAATGTACAAAATGTGGGATGGAAAATTACATCAACACAAGAAATAAAAAGACGCAACCAGAACGTATGGTGGCTCAAAAATTCTGTCCAAAATGTAACGCTAAGACTGAACACAGAGAAAAGAAATAATTATGAAGCCCGAAAAGGGCTTTTTCTTATGAGAAGGAGAGCACAATGAAAGTAGAAACATATCCTTTAGGTGATATTCAAGCAAATTGCTATTTAATATGGAATGATAATCATGTACTGATGGTTGATCCAGGTGGATCAAGTCGTAAAATTGCTGAACATATTGCAGCAGCAAATGGCATTGTTGATGCGATTTTATTAACGCATGGACATTTTGATCATATTGCAGGTGTTGAACATTTTCAAAAACTATACAAATGTCCAGTGTATGTAAGTGAACATGAAAAGCGTATGTTAAAAGATCCAAATATAAATGGATCCCATCGATTTCAAAATCATGTTGTCGTGGATGTTGATACAAAGAGTTATCAAATGCATGAACATATTGGTAACTTCGATTTTGAAGTTTTCGAAGCTCCTGGGCATTCAGAAGGAAGTGTACTGCTGATCTTTGCTGATTTTATCATCAGTGGGGATGTGCTTTTTCAAATGTCAATTGGTCGCACGGATTTAGCGACTGGTTCAAGCAATAAAATGAATCAAACACTAGCAAAGATAAAAATGCTTGAAAAAAATTACATAGTGTATCCAGGACATGGTCCAAGCACAACACTAGATTTTGAAAAACAAAATAATCCATATCTATAATAAATAGAGCATAGCTCTATTCGTGGGCATTTCCCCGCTGCTTGCGGCGTAGTGTCTTGTGTAATACAATGATTGTATTGCACAAGAGGT
>NZ_JARXXJ010000018.1:0-38933 GCF_029893935.1 Breznakia sp. PFB1-19 | reverse complement strand
CCTCTTGTGCAATACAATCATTGTATTACACAAGACACTACGCCGCAAGCAGCGGGGAAATGCCCACGAATAGAGCTATGCTCTATTTATTATATTCATTATTCCCCCAATTTTTTCACAACACATATTTCATACCATATAAATACATATGAAGATATTTAACACATTTTATGTTCTACTTTATTCTGCACATATGCGATTTCGACAAATTAACTACCTCTTGTATAGCAACCTTTTGAATAAGTAGCTTTCTATCTTCATATTACGCATTCATCCAATAAACAAAGTTGGCATCGTAATATAACGATTACATCCATACTCTTGCTATTCTTGTGTTTACATTTACTAATAGATATAATACAACGTCCACAATCATCACTGCAAATATAAATTATTTCTCTATTAATTCTACAATTCAATGTTGATATTATATCATAAGTTCACCACCTAAAAACAACGCCACTTTCTCAAGTTAGCGTTGTTTTATTATGTATCATGTTTAATCTAAGTCTTCACCATTGGAAGCAATTACTTTTTGCATCCATGCATAACTATCTTTTTTGATACGCTGTGCACTGCCTTTACCATAGTCATCAATGTCTACATAGATAAATCCATAGCGTTTACTCATTTCGCTTGATGAACAACTAATGATATCGATTGGTCCCCAAGCATAGTATCCACGTAGATCCACTCCGTCTTGAATTGCCGCTTTCATCGCTTTGATATGTTCACGATAGTAATCAACACGATATGTATCATGCACTTGACCATCTTCTAATTTATCAAAGTATCCAATACCATTTTCTGTAATATAGATTGGGCATTGGTAACGGTCATAGAATTCATTTAAGAGAATACGTAATCCGTTTGGATCAATTGACCATCCCCATGGGTTAGCAGGTAATTCTTTATTACGGTGTGCACCTTCATCTTTGTAGTAAGAATCATAGTCAGATACTTCTGTATAGTAATATGAGAATGACATAAAGTCTGCTGTATTCTTTAAGTCTTCTTCATCCCCTTCATAGAAGGTAATGTTGATACCTTTATCTTTGAAGAATGCAAATGCATAGTTTGGATAATAACCACGTAGTAATACATCTGCATAGAAGTATTCCATTTGGTTTAGTTTCATGGAACCAAGTACATCTTCAGACTTGCTACTCGCTGCAAATGTAGGACCACCACATAACATCATACCGATTTCCACATCTGGATAGTGTTCATGTGCGTATTTTGTTACTCGTGCACTTGCTACCATCTCATTATGTACCCCTTGATATTTTGCTTCTGCTAGATTTTCTACTAAATCTTCAGCAATACCTAAGTGATTAAATGATTCATGTTTAATCAAGTTAATTTGGTTTACAACAATCCATTTCTTTACACGATCTGCATAACGATCCAAAATCACCTGTCCATAACGTTCAAAGTAATCCACAACCTTACGGTCATACCATCCTTTGTAGTTGAGTGTTAAGTTTAATGGAATTTCATAATGTGACATGGTAATAAGTGGTTCCATTCCATTTTTGATAATTTCATCAATTAAATCATCATAGAATGCTAATCCTTTTTCATTAGGCATTTCATCATCTCCATTTGGGAAGATTCTTGCCCAGTTAATTGATGTTCTAAATGTTTTTAGACCTAATTCAGCTAATAGTTTTAAATCTTCTTTGTATGTATGATAAAAGTCAATTCCCCAACGTTTTGGAAAAATACGGTCTGTACTTTCCATTGCTTCTTTTACGTATGCTGTCGTGATTTCTGCATTACTTTTCTTTTCTAGAGCAATATCATCACGAAACTCATTAATGTCAGCAACACACCAACCTTTACCATCTACATCCCAAGCACCTTCACATTGATTTGCTGCTACTGCACCACCCCATAGAAAGTCTTTAGGAAACCCCTGATTATTTTGTTTCATTATAATTCTTCTCCATTTGTTTCAATTACTTTTTTATACCAATCGAAACTTTTCTTCTTGTAGCGTTTTCCACTACCTTGTCCACGATCATCTAAATCAACATAGATATAGCCGTAACGTTTACTCATCTCACCTTGTGATGCACTAACAATATCAATTGGACCCCAAGATGCATAACCAATCATCTCTACTCCATCTTTTACTGCTTCACGCATATTTTCAATATGTGCACGCAGATATTCAATACGGTACGTATCATCTACAGTTTTATCAACTAATTCATCGATTGCTCCTAAACCATTTTCTGCAATGAAAATTGGTTTTTTATAGCGATCATAATATGCATTTAATGAATAACGTAAACCGATTGGATCGGTTTGCCATCCCCAAATAGAAGCTGGTAATTTTGGATTTGATAGTAAATCATTTCCATGTTCTTTATCATATAATCCAGAAGAATAGTAACTAAATGAAATGAAATCCACTGGATTGTTTTTAAGTACTTCAAGATCTTCTTGCGTTGCTTCAACTTTAATATTATTTTCTTCAAAGTAGCGTAATGCATATCCTGGATATTCTCCACGTGCTGTTACATCACTAAAGAAGTAATCATTCATTTGCATTGCTTGAAGTGATTGGAAGGCATCCTCAGGACTTGTTGATGCTGGATATCCTAATACTTCTCCATTCATCATTCCCATTTGACAAGAAGCATCTGTTTTATGTGCATACTCTACTGCTTTTGCACAAGCTACAAATTGGTTATGAACTGCTTGATAACGATCACTTAGCCAGTCTTCATGTTCCCCTTTTAACATTCCTAATGAACAGTAATCACCCCAACCAAGCATATTGATTTGATTGACTAAAATCCAGTATTTAACTTTTCCATGGTATCTGTCAAATAGGACTTTGAATAAGTTCATATAAAAATCAATAAGTTTTTTATTTGTCCATCCTTTATATTCTGTAGCTAAATGTAATGGTAATTCATAGTGAGACATCGTCATCACTGGTTCAATTCCTAGTTTTACCATTTCATCAATCAAGCCATCATAGAATTTTAATCCTTCTTCATTTGGTGTAGTTTCATCCCCTTTAGGAAAGATACGTGGCCAGTTAAATGAAGTACGTAAACAAGTAAATCCCATTTCTTTCATTAATGCCAAATCTTCTTTATACGTATGATAGAAGTCGATTCCCACGCGACGAGGATAATACCCTTCTTTATCTTCTAATGCAGCTAGTACACTTTCTTTTGTTTGTTCATACCCAAGTGTTCCTTGTCTTGAATATGACTCTGGTAATGCTACTACATCCATTACACTTGGTCCTTTGCCATCTACATCCCAAGCTCCTTCTGCTTGGTTTGCCGCAATTGCTCCACCCCATAAAAAATTCTTTGGAAAACCAGTATTTGCTTTCATTGCATCTCCTTCTCTTTCTAAAAAGGAGTCTACGAAGAGACTCCACTAAATTATTTGTTTTCTAATGCTGAAATTCTTGTTTCATAACTTTCGAAAATCTTGATTAGTTGCTTCGTGATATTAATTTCACTATAAATTGTCATTAATGTATCTTGCGCGTGAGCAAAGAGTAGAGAATATTCAGACTTTTCACCTCTTGTTTCACCTTGAATTGCATCCGTTTGGACTTTATGTGCTTCAGTGATCTTTGCCTGCGCTTCTTTCATTAATTCTTTCGCTTTGTCAAAATCAAAATTCGAAATTTCAATTAGTGCATCTTTACACTTTACCCTTGCATCACCTGCTGCAAGAATAATTGACATCGCGGTTTGTACTGCTTGTTCGTTGTCTGACATACCTCTCTCCTTTACGCTTTTTCGCTAATTTCTTTTGCTTCAATATCCAATTCTTGTTTTTCATATGCTTTGAAGAATGGATACCAGATTAGTGATGCAATTACAAACACTATTACCATCAATAATATTCCTTGAATAGAACCAGTTGTTAACCAAGTTGAAATTGGGAATGGACAGTACCACATTTGGAACGTAATTGTTGGAATTGGTGCAAATGCAATTACTTTTGTAAATAACCACACAACTAATGGTAAAATGATACCTTGTAGCCACATTGGAATCATTAAAATAGGGTTCCAAACAATTGCACCAAACACAATAGGTTCATTAATATTAAATATTGTTGGTGCAATAGATGCAGTTCCTAAAGCTTTTAATTTCTTCGATTTTGATCGTATAAGCATAAATACTAGAGGCATTGTACATCCAATACCACCAATCCATAAATATGCTGAATAAATTGTTGGATCTGTAACTAAATTTAAAGCTGTTCCATCAATATTTGCTTGAATTGCAGTAAGTAATACAGGGTTGATAATTGGTGTAAGTACCCATGTAGAAATACCAAGTGAGTATAAGAAACACACAACAAACATCATTAATGAGAATCCCCAAGGCGTTTCAATAACGTTTTGTAATGGCATGAATATTGATAGTACAAAGTTATACACGTCAAATCCAACAATATCAACCAATACCCAACCTACAACAATGATAATTCCAATTGGTAACATTGCATCAAACCACGATCTAACGAAATCAGGAATTACAGAATCTTCTTTGAAGAAAGAGAATTTCCCGAATAATGACATTACCCAACCAGCGAATAATCCAGCAACAATTGCGACGAACATACCACCAGCTCCTAATGCACTGTGTCCAAATCCTGGAGCACCATCTGCAATTACTTGTGGTGAAATAATAATTAAGAATAAGATAACTCCTGCCATCGCAGCATTGAATCTTTGTTTACGTAATCTTTTCTTTTCCATTAAGTTTAATGGAATCAAGAAAGCGATGATTAATGAAATCATTCCCATTGTCCATCCAAATGGAGTCCAGAAGCTAGGCAAGAACGCAAATGCTTCATATTCATTTAAAATCGCTAACATACAGAATATTGACCCTAAGAAGATCAATGGTAATGCTTGCATGATTGAATCCTTTAAAGTTACAATCCAAACATTATTATTAATTTTTGTCATCTTTGGAGAAAAACTATTCTCCAACCAATAGATTAATTTATTCATATTTTCCCTCTATTTTTCTAATCTTTTTATTTAATTCATTTCTTCTAATAAGTGATCTAATGCTTTTTCACCATTTAATGTTGAATAGTAATCTGCTTTCATTAAAATTACTTTAACTGGAGCATCTCCAACATACTCATCAACTTCATCCATGATGTACTCTAAGTGTGGTCCAACCATAAGTGCATCGATTTCATCTACATAGTTTTCAATTTCACTTTCACCTCTTGCAGTGATCGAGATTTCTAAACCTTTTGCAGATGCAGCTTTACGGATATTTGCAGCCATAAATCCACTACTTGCTCCTGATCCACATACGAGTAATACATTCAGTTTTTTCATTACATTTCCTCCTATAAACCGGTTTAACTACTTGTATTATGAAATATAATCAAAAATGTCTCAACTTATGTTTTGCACCCTAATCGTGCAAACAATTGCTTTCACTTTTATGGTGCATTATTATGTTTTGCTTTTTACTTGATTTCCTATATTATATAAATATGGAAAAGATGAATAGTATTGAAACACAGTTAGTCAAAGCATTACTTGATGGCAGTGGTTGGACCAAAGCGAGTGCATTAGCACAAACACTTAATGTGTCTTCACGTAGTATTAAAAACTATGTAGCACAGTTTAATGCAACCCATAATAATGTTATCGAATCATCAAGAAATGGCTACTGTATCTCACCAGAGATTGCAACAGAATTACTTGCCAATGCTTCAAGTGAAAAAGAAGTAGAGTTAGATCGTGTTGCATACATTATCAATGAATTGGTTAAAGAAGCTTCAGTTGATGCTTTTTCTTTGTGTGAAGATTTATTTATCAGTATGTCTACATTAAAAAATGAACTAAAGAAGGTAAAACGAAAAGTCCAAAAATTCGATTTAACTTTAGAAAATAAAAACGATTATTTATCCTTACAAGGAATCGAGAAGAATAAACGCAAACTTGTAAGTAGTATTTTATATGAGGAATCTAGTGTCAACTTTGTGAATCTAAAATCATTACAGGATGGTTTTCCATCGATCGATATTGATTTTATTAAGGCAACCGTTGTGCAAACATTTGAAACCTACAAGTATTTCATTAATGATTATTCTTTGACAAATCTAGTGTTACATATCACGATTGCCATTGACCGTATTCAAAGTGATTATACAAGTACACTTGAAGATTCCACAAATATCAAACATCCGCATGAGCACCGACTTGCACAAATCATCGCATCGCGTTTGGAAGAAGAATTTCACATCACCTACAATGATAGTGAAATCTATGAATTATCTTTACTTATCGCAGCACATGCAAATGCGATTGATTTAGATAACATCAATCATTCAAACTTAGAAGATTTAATCGAAAAAGATACATTGGATTTAGTAAACAACTTAGTGGATGGAGTAAATGCTTTCTACTATATCAATCTAAAAGAACCTGAGTTTTTAACAAGGTTTGCACTGCATATTCGAAATCTACTTGTTCGTGCTAAATTTAACTACTCAAGTAAAAATCCATTAGCTGCAGGAATTCAGTACACATGTCCACTGATCTATGATGCTGCAATTTATATGGCTAGCGGAATAGAAGAAGCAACAAACATTAAAATCAACGAAGATGAAATTGCCTACATTGCATTCCATCTCGGTAGTGCCTTAGAAACACAAAAAGCAATACAAAACAAAATCAATGCGCTTTTGTATTGTCCAAACTATTATGATATGAACTCAAAGCTTGTGGATTCTATTCATATAGAATTCTCAAATTACATCTTAATTAAAAACGTAGTAACAAGTGAAGCAGAGATCGAAAACTACGATATGTATGATTTAGTTATTTCTACAATTCCAATCAGTGGAATTATTCCAATTCCAACATTGATAGTCAGCTTTATGTTTAACGAAAAAGATCGTTATGCCATACGCACAAAAGTAAATGAAATACTTATCGCTAAAAAGCAGTCCATCTTACGCACGCACTTAAAAACAATTATTCTAGATGAAATGTTTGAAACCAATAAGTCGCTAAAAACAAGTGATGAAGTCATTCATTATCTTTGTGACAAAGCATATTCACTAGACTATGTAGATGAAACATTCGAAGAACAAATTCAAGCACGCGAACAAATGTCATCTACAGCATTTAATTCCTTTGCGATTCCTCATGCAATGCGCATGACGGCAAAGAAAACTGGGATTAACATTCTCATATCCCCTACTGGTATTACTTGGGGAGATAAAGTTGTAAATCTTGTAATGATGTTATCATTTAACATCAATGAGCGATTTATTTTCAATGAGATATTTGATACAATCACTATGATTTTAAGTGAACCAGAAAACGTAAAACAAATTATTCAAGCTAAAGATGCAGACCAATTCATTGAATTGCTTGTATCGTATGTAAATGAACCATAAGCAAAAGCATAGAATCCAATCTTGGACTCTATGCTTTTTTTACTAATATCTATATTTTTACTTTTGATTCATACGATTTTCTTCTTGTTTCACACCATCATATAGTTTTGTAATCAAAAGATAGAACGTGTGAATCTCTTCATCAGAATATACAGAGAAGATACGCTCTAAGATTATACTATGTTCATCATATACTTTGCCAAAATAGCTGCTTGCTACATCTGTCAGATGAATTGAGACCATATTACCTTTACCCGGTTTTACTTCAACAAATCCATTCTTTTCAAGAAGTGTAACTAACTTTTTAATATTTTGTCTAGAACTTCCAAGTAATTCACCAAGCTGTGTATACGATGGTGCATGTTTCGCATGGCGAATCATTGCCAATACCATAAACTGTTTCAATGTAATTTGTGTATCACTTTTATCGAATATCGTTTGTAAACGATTTTGTAGAATCGAAATACTTGAAAACACACCACGTATTTCTTTTACTCGATCTCCTTCATATTCATTAATTAATGTTTGTATATCCACTGTATCCACCATTCCCTTCTTCTTTACATTATAGTAACCAGTTGCTATAATGTAAATGGTAACTAGTTACTACAGGAGGTTCGAATTGAATAAAACATTAAAATATTTAGTATTTGCTATAGTTGTTCTTACAATACTCGCTACAGGTATTGGGCTTTTATCAAATACAGTGTACGAACAAACAACCATGACATCCGTTAATGGTGCAACGATTTCATTATATGGAAAAGGAATTTATCACAATGATTCGATAAGTATTGCAGCACAAGCAAAAGGTCAAGATTTAACTACATTGCTTATAGCCATTCCATCATTAATCGCAGCAACATACTATACATACAAAAAATCAATTGCTGCTAAACTTGTTTTAGCTGGAGTGCTTGCATATTTTCTTTACTCATACATATCGTATGTATTTCTAGCACAATATAATCCTTTATTTATCGTATATATTGCTCTTATGGGATTATCTTTTTTTGCTTTCACAATATGTATTACTTCTCTTGATAGCAACAAAATAAAACAAATAATGCCTTCATCATTTCCTAGGAAGAAACTTGCAGTATTTCTTATTTTCTTTTCAATCATGATGATGTTTCGTTCTCTATCAATTATTATTCCAACGATCACCAGTAATGTCATCCCTGTTGAATTAGAACACTACACATCTTTAGTTATCCAAGCCATGGATCTATCCATTTTACTGCCTTCTGCATTACTTGGTGGAATATTACTGTATAAAGATAAACCATTAGGTTATGTATTATCTATTGTGATCATTATTAAGTTTACACCACTTGGTATTGCTATTTTATCCATGTTGGCTTTTATGGCAAATGCAGGTGCAGTCGTAAAACTTAGTGAAGTCATTTTATTCTCAGTCATTGGAATCACACTTATATTTGTCCTAGTAGTTGTACTTAGAAACTTAAAAAAGCTCAAATCGTAATTTGAAAATAGCCACGTAAAATTATTAAAGTGTACTCATAGCAAGGAGTCCTATATAAAAAGTATATATACTTCAAAAAAACGCGAATTCTCAAAGTTTTTGAAGTATACTTCAAAAAAGTGATAAACACATGTATTTGTGTCTATCACTATTTTTGTATATCCATAACTTTTAATGATGGTTTTGCACTTTGACTAAAATCACCAAATGCTTCATTTTTATATGCGAAGTATCCAGCAACTGCAACCATTGCTGCATTATCCGTACAAACCCATAATGGTGGAAGAATTAGTTCTTCTTTACGGTCTTTGAATGCTTCATCCATCTTTTCACGCAAACGAGAGTTAGCAGCAACTCCACCTGCTAGTAACACTTGATTTACTTCTACTGTATCGATAGCTTTTACTAGTTTATCCATAATCTCATTAAGTGCAGTTTCTTGGAAACTTGCAGCTAATGTTGCATCATCATATGTTTCCCCTTTACGTTTGCAGCGATCCACAAATTGTAAAACCCCACTTTTCAATCCACTAAAACTTAAATCGAATTCACCTTGTGTTTTTGGTTGTGGAAGTTTATATAAAGGTTCAACACCTTTTGCTAGTTTATCAATCTTTGGTCCTCCAGGGTATCCAAGGTGTAATACACGAGCAACTTTGTCATATGCTTCACCGATTGCATCATCTTGTGTTTGTCCTAAAATTTCATATGAATTATCATCTTTCATATACACGATTTCAGAGTGACCTCCACTTACAACAAGTGCAAGTAATGGAAACTTTAAATCCGTAATTAGATTATTGGCAAAGATATGCGATTTAATGTGGTGAATTGGTAAAAGTGGTTTATGATATGCCCAAGCTAATGTTTTTGCAGCTTGTACACCAACATGTAAACTACCAATTAAACCAGGACCACGTGTATAGGCAATGGCATCTACATCTGCTACTGAGATTCCAGCTTTTTCAACAGCTTCATCAATTACTGCAGATATTTGTTCAACATGTAAACGACTTGCCACTTCTGGTAAGACTCCACCAAATTTCTCATGGACTTCAATTTGTGTTGCAACCACATTACTTAGAATCTCTTTTCCATTTCTAACAATGGCACAAGCACTTTCATCACATGATGATTCAATAGCTAATATTGTGATATCTTTCATCTTATTCACCTACTAACATAACTCCCATAATACGGGCATCCTCTGTGGGATCTTTGTAATAATTCTTACGTATATCAATTTCAATAAAGCCAAGTTTCTCATAAAATGAGATTGCTTTAGCATTACTGTCTCTTACTTCTAAAAATACATGTTCGACTTCTTCATCTAAATGTTCAAACATGAATTCCATCAACTTCTCGCCGATTCCTTTTCTTTGATATGCTGGATTTATAGCAATCTTACACAATTGTGCACTATCAAAAGTAATCCAGTAATCAATGTAACCAACAACTTTACCGTCGTCTTTGTATACATACAAATTTGCGACAGGACTATCTTCAATTTCATATGTATAGTTTTCTAATGTGTAAGGTGAACTAAACACGCTACACTCAATTGCAAGTACTTCTGGTAAGTCATTTATTGTCATTTTCTCAATCATTTGAGATATGCACTTTCTTCTTTTAGATATGTTGGAACAAGCGCATGAATATGTTCTACTTTTTGATAGAATGGACGTAAATCCTTAAAGTTTTTTACAAAATCAGGAATGATATCAAGACTACCAATTAAACTTGCATCACCAACGATTTGTCCATCCAAATCTTTGACTTCATCGACAGTTTTAATACCTTCTTCAAGCATCTTACCATCTTTATAGCGACCATAATACACACGGTTACTTCTAGCATCTAAGATTACATGAACATCGTCAAGTCCTGCATACAACTGTAACGTAGATATTGTGTAAAGTGTTTTATTCATACTTGAAGTAAATACTTTAGCAATACTCATAGCAATACGAATTCCAGTATAACTTCCTGGACCTACTGTAATTACAACTTCATCAATATCTTCAGGTTGCCAGTTTACACTTTCCATTAAACTGATTAACTCTACGAATATACTTTCGCTTTGTTTTTTCCATGCATACTCACTGTAGCTTGCAACAACTTCATCATCTTCCATTAAAACCAGGTTTAAATAACGATGACTTGTATCCATACATAAGGTTTTCATTACAACACCTCTTCTATTTCTTGGTACTTCTTTCCAATTCCACTCACTTGAAATAAACGATCTTCACCATCAAGTGCAATATGAATCTCTAAGCGTTCAGATGGTAATACATCATTGATGTAATCATACCATTCCACGACTTTAATACCATTCTCATCAAATACTTCTTCAAAACCTAAGTCTTGTTGAATACCTTCTAAACGGTAAGCATCAATATGATATAACATAGGTTCTCCATCATAGATTTTAAGTATATTAAATGTTGGCGAAGTAATCACATCATCAATACCAAGTGCTTTTCCAAGCGCTTTGGTAAATGTCGTTTTCCCTGCTCCTAAATCCCCAGCCATACATAGCAATCCATCACCTTCTAGCAATGTAGCAACTTTATTAGCTAAAGCATTTGTTTCTTCAATTGATTTTACTCTTACTGTTTTCATGTGTATTCCTCACTATCCATTCAATGCATGTTTTCGTTTTTCATACATTGTGTGACTTAATTTATACAATAGTGTATTTCCTGGCAAGTCAAACTCACCAATTAATTCGTTAATCATTGGGTTAAAATTACGTTTGAACTTTGTAAGTCCATCTTGTAACGACCCATCAATGCCACCCATGTTACATGTTTTTGCCCCATGTGTAAAGCACATTGCCATAGATTCATACCATGTAGCATATGGTGCCATATAGCGTTTAAATTCATCATTCATTCCTGCGTATAGTATTTCACTTGTATGTCCATACATCACAACAAGCGTTCCAGCAATGTACACATGTGTTCCATAAACTTCAAGCCAGTGTTCTAATTCTTTACATTCACGACTTAATGATGCATCTAACTCTTCTAATGTGAAACGCTTTTTCTTTGCATTCTCTGGACAATTTGCTAGATCTTCAATATTTTTATCATATCTAGCTTTTGTTGCTGCATAGATACTTTCCAAATCGAGTGATGCCATCATCAAAAAGGCATCATCTTTATATACATCAAGTAGTTTTCTAAAGTATGATTCACCACGCAAAGCAATTTGTTTGCGCTCAGTTGTAAGATCCATTAGTTTACTAAATTCTCCTACTTTTTCTACACCACATTTTTCTACTTTTACTTGTTTTTTAGCAGCAGTTGCTAGCATTTTTTTAGTACTCTTTGAAAATGTCTCAGGATCAAATTCACTTTGATATACATTGGCTTGAAATCTTGGTTGAATTGTTGAAGACATATCTTTTGAAAATCCTTGATGAATAAGTCCTGCT
Source organism: Breznakia sp. PFB1-19 (assembly GCF_029893935.1). Taxonomy (NCBI): domain Bacteria; kingdom Bacillati; phylum Bacillota; class Erysipelotrichia; order Erysipelotrichales; family Erysipelotrichaceae; genus Breznakia; species Breznakia sp. PFB1-19. Next base: position 26,577 of record NZ_JARXXJ010000018.1, on the reverse strand, counting down.
TTTTTTGCATTCTTCATAATTTTATCAATATTGGCTTCTACTTGTGGCTGTTCACCCAAGTGAAAATCTTGATAGTGAATAGCTGGATCCATCTTTACAAATAAACAGCGTTTCTTTTTAGCAAATTTACGTAATTCTTGAAAGAAGTATGTAACTAAGCGCTCATCTGTATAATCTAAAATTGGTCCACGAGGTGTATACATCATCGTAAATCCTAATGGAAGTTGTTTAATTAGTACTAGTGATGAAGCAACCAGTGTTTTATCATCAAAAACACCAACAAAGACATGATCCCAATTTTCTTTTACTTTTGCCCATGAAGCAGACTGCAGTAAATTACAAAGCTCATGATTTTTTACAAACACATCATGTGTGATTGCATCAATTTGTTTAAACTGATACACGTCGATTCCTCCATTCTTCTTTCATAATGAGATATTTATTATACAATCTCTCAATTTCACGATGATCAAAAGGTGATTCTTTTCGATCAATTCGTTGCTGTAAATCTCTTAATTCTTTCCAAATCACAGTATCTAATTCTTTGGAATAATGCATCTTAGCACCATGTTCTTCATATTCATCTTCATCAAGTAAGGTTTGTTCGTAAGTGTTACTTACTTTGATATCTAAATCATAGTCAATATTTTTGATAGCTTCCCCATCATAAATACTTGGACTGGCTAAGTTACAATAGTAAAACACACCATGCTTACGAATCATACTAATGACATTATACCAATGGTTTGGATAGAAAAAACAAATTGCTGGTTCTCTAGTTAACCATTTACGTCCATCAGCTTCCACTACATAGGCACGATCAGTTATCGCAACAATTCTATCTTTATTAGATTCTATGACAAAAGCTTTCGACCATGTGCGGTGAATACTTCCGTCATGTTTATAGCTTTGGATATATACATACTCATTTTCTTTTGGTAACATACTTCACTTCCTAACTGATTTATTATACCACTAACAACATCATATTTCACTGTTATATCTATACAAGAAATTTGATTTGTTGTAGTATACCTATATGGAAAAGAATTTACTACTCGCACAATTTCGTGCAATCACAGAAGACATCACTGAAGAAATATCGCTTTTAAGTAATGCAAGTGCATGTATGATGCAATTACTTGAAGATATTAGTTGGGTTGGCTTCTATTTATATAAACATGACAATTTGATTTTAGGGCCTTTTCAAGGAAAAGTTGCATGCACAAACATTGCAATGAATAAAGGTGTTTGCGGAACAAGTGCATACAAACAAGAAACACTTGTAGTTGAAGATGTCCACAAATTCCCAGGACATATCGCTTGTGATAGTGCTTCAAACTCAGAGATTGTTGTTCCTATTATTGTCAATGACGCACTTTATGGTGTACTTGATGTAGACTCTACAAGCTTTGCAAGATTTAAAGAAGATGAAAAAGAATTATTTGAAGGATTTGTTGAAATTCTTGTCAAACAACTTGAACAACTATAAAAGAAACCAGAAATGATTACGTGTTATACACTTTCTCATTTCTGGTTTTATTTCGAATAAAAGTAAGCTTTCGATAAACTTAGTGCTTCTTTGGCACTAAAGAAACGACATCTTGCTCGTGAAATCAAAGTTTCATTCACGATTTGACGTTCTTCTAGAATATCTTCGATATCCCGTATATTAATTGGTTCATATGCATAATCTAGCATTTGCATGAACCCTTTTTTTCCTTTGCGATCTAGCGGACTTGATACAATTCGAATCGGTGTATTTTCATCATTGATTCTAGCAGCTTTAAATATATCTGCACCTTCATATTTCATCCCTAGCAATAAAACATATCCATTTAATTCTGCCATTCTTTGAATCGGTGAATTTGACTGTAATGGAAAGTGTAATAATTGTTTATCACATAATAGTTTTGCATATTTTCCCCAAGCAACAAACGAATGTGTTGGATGATTGGAACGATATACTCCATCATGCATCATCATTTGATTAGCAAGTTGATTTCGTGATTGTGATAACTTTTTATTAAATGCTGGTATCGATTCACGTAAAACTTCAACTTGATATGGTTTACACGCACGTGAATCACGATTTAATGGATCCACATTATCCAGAGTAAAGCTACTTGTCATAAAGGTACCTTCATATCCAAGGACTTCTTGTAAGGCTTCAATGATACTACGATTTCCACCAACAACATATGAAAAATATTCCAATGCACTTTGGACGTAGACAACCATTCCTTTTTGCAAACCAAGCGTACGAAAATGTTCCACTAAATCATCTTTTGTGATTACATTTTCACCAATTAGTTTCCGCTCAGAATCCCTTGTGATATTAACCATTGTTTCCATTCATTAGGCTCCTTACTATACTCGTATACTCCATCACTTACAACTTCACCAGAACGTATATGAAACATTACTGGCCAACTAGTATATCCTGACAAGGTATGCTCTAGTTGGTTTTCAAATGCATCATTTACATCCGTCTCATTAAACGCATATAGTACAATGTTGTTTTCTTTGAATTCATCGATAATCAATTCTTCAAATTCTTGACACGCACTACTGCCATCGTAAGTTATCAATAACAGAAAATCTTCTCCATTATTGACCTTTTCTAAAATCTGCTCTTCACCAATACTGACAAATGAATATTCATCTTTTTTTTGACAGCCTGTGATAAGCATAAAACACACACATATAATTCCAAAAATTTTATACCGCATCTTCTTCCACCGCAACTTCGCGTTGATTATGCGCAATTCGGCTTGCTGCACTTGCTGCAATTGCACCTACGATATCATCTAAAAATGTGTGACAAATATCTGGATTTTCTTTGTGATCATTTAACTCTTTAATAATACCAAACTTGTCTTTATCAATAAAACCAAAGTTTGTTAGTGCAATTGAACCATATAAGTTACAAATACCATAAGCTAGTACCTCATCAATTCCATATAATGATTCATCACGATTGATAATATCATCCAACATCGTATCTTCCAAGATATGTTGTTCTGCTGCTTTGTCTAAAGCAATTCCTGTCATAATCGCATGTTGAACTTCACGTTTACGAATAATACTTTTTACTGTTTCGGTTACATCATCATTACTAATCCCCGTTTGATGATCTTTTTGTAAATACATAACACAATCGTTGATGTCTTGAATTGTAACTCCACGTTCTTCTAATAATGCTATACAGTGTTCAAACATATAAATCCCCTTTTTATTCTCTCCTTACTATTATACATGACTTTTTACATTTATGAGTGATAAATATTAAGGAAAAGAAGTCGAATTCAATTCAACTTCTTGCTTAGGTTATAAGTTTTCGATTCATCCATTTCCCATTACGATATCGCAAATAGAAACATGTACTTCTCAGTAGCCAATCAACTAACATTCCAATATATACTGCTTCAATTCGTAAATGGAAAAATCCAGTCAAGAAATAAGCTAAGAATACACGACATGTAAACATTGAGATAATTGAAACCACCATTGTGAATTTGGCATCATTACTAGCACGAAGTGCATTAGGAAACGCAAACGCCATATTCCAAAGTACAATATTTCCTACTGCCATCATCATAATTAGTACATCTGCAATTCTCATCGTTTCATTACTTAATGAATAGAGTTGAAACATTGGCTGTTTTAAAACGACAAACAGCAACGATGATGCTGCCGTTGTTACATAGGCATATCCCATGAGTTTTCGAATATAGAATTTGGCTTGGTCATAATCATTTGCACCTACACATCGTCCAACTACTGGAATTAATGCAAGTCCAATGGCTGCTCCAGGTACGATCATAAACGAACTAAAGTTTCCAATAACCGCATTCGCTGCAATACTTGCTGCACCAAATGTAGAAACTAGTGATTGCACAATGATTTTTCCACCTTGGAAAATCCCATTTTCAAATCCTGATGGAATTGCAATACTTAAAATACGCTTCACCATTTGCCAATCAAAACGATAATCTTTTAGATGTTTCACATATAGTGGTAGACTATCATCATTTAATCGTCTAGTGATTAATATAGAACCAATGATACGACTCAACAATGTAGATAATGCTGCTCCTGCAACTCCCCAACCAAAACCAAAGATAAAGAGAGTATTCCCACAAACATTTAACCCATTCATCAATAAGGAAGTACGCATTGAAATCCGTGAGTTCCCCATCGATCTAAAAATTGCTGCTCCACCATTATATAGAGCAATAAAAGGATATCCTAATGCAGATATAAAGAAATACACCATTGCATGTTCCATAATTTCTTTACCCACATCACCAAAGATTGTCCGTAAGATACTTCCTTCAAAAACAATGACAAGCACAGCAACAACAATCGCAATACCGGTTGCTACAAATAATAGTTGTTTACATGCTTCTCTTGCTTTTTTATCATTGTTCTTTCCAAGGTACTGACTTGCCACAACTGCTCCACCTGTCGCAAGTGCTGCAAAGATATTAATTAGTAAAATATTAATTGTCTCTACTAAAGCAAGTCCACTTACTGCATTTTCACCAACTGAAGATACCATGATGGTGTCGATGGCTCCAACGGAAATAGAAAGCAACTGTTCCACCATTAAAGGTAGGATCAGTTGCCGTAATTGAATATTATCAAAAAAGTAATGACTCGGTGTTTTTTTCATACTCGATATTATACACCGACTTGAACAATTGTACTAGCAATTCTCTAATTGGATTTCACTTTGTAGTTCTTCGTTTATCCCATTACGTTTTCTTACTAGATACATACACATATAAATATCTTTTAATACTTCTTTTTTTACCATGCTTGTATCTAATGTCACAGTATCATTAGAAGGTAATGTAAAGCTTAAACGTTTTTGATCAACATAAGTTACAGAAAGTAAATCCTTATACATTACTTTTTGCACATCATATGAATCAAGTTTATTAAACTCTACAAACGTTTTAGATAAACTATAACGTGTATCCCCGATTATAAGATGGAACGGTATCGTAAATGGTACTGCTTCATCTTCACCTTTTACATCAATAGAAATAATGTAAGGTGCATCTTTGCGATTTAATAATTTAAGAATGGAAACATCATAGTGTTTACTATCAAGTTTCTCAACATATGCCTCGATTGCTTTTGCTTCTTTTTTCCCATGCTCAAATCCAGGATATAAAACAATAATAATTAATGCTGGCTTATGCGCAATTTGTAAGGCTTTATCTAAAGCCGTAATCACGGAATCCGCATTTGTTGTTATACTTTCATCTCCTCCTGGTAAATACCCCAGATTAAACACACCCACATCAAAAGCACCCACATGTTGATCTACGTTTGCGTGATCGTCCAAAATCCATTCAATATTGCTTCGTTGGGCGATCGTTTTCGCTTTTGCTATTGCATCTTCTTGAATATCAAAGGCATATACTTGATGACAACACTCACTTAGAAATTTCGTATCATACCCATTTCCACAAGTGAAGTCAACAGCGATGTCTAAGTCTTGATGCTCAGCAATAAACTTATGTGCTACTTCAACAATTTTTTTCATACTTACATTTTAACGTAAAAGAGATGATGTTTCCATCATCTCCGTCATTTCTAACTAAAAATTTATAATTTTTACGATATCTTTACAAATACTATTTCTTTTTCTTTAAAATCAGAATCATCAAAATACCTGCACCTGTAATAATCAGCAAATTCATAAAGTGTAATACATCACTCACATCTCCTGTATCAGGTGAATGCTTTTGTGTATTTGTTTCTTTCGTAGTTGATGAATTTACTGAATTATCCGTATTTGAATTTGCTGGGTTTTCAGTATTTGGAGTTGATGGATTCTCAACATTTGGACTTGTTGGTTTATCTGAAGGTTGCTCAACCACAAGTTCTCCTTCTTTCACCAAAAGAATTGGTTGTCCATCTAGTGCTAGATGTACGTTTTCAGCTTCATCAATAAACCATGTCACTTTCTTTGCATGTTCTCCAAATACAGTTAATCCTGTACTTGTATCATGCTTAAGGTTTTCTGCGTTTCCATCCCACGCAATAATGGTTCCTTCATTTTGTAGTTGTGTATCTAGACAATCAATAACATCTTCTTGTGTACTTCCGTTTCCAATAAGATAGCCATCTTTTTCAATTTTGATAGATGATGTATCACTTGCCAAAAGTGCGAGTCCAGCTGTATTGATGATTCCATCTTCTACAATGAATTCACCTTCTCCATCAACTTCAACTAATGGTTTTGTTGTTTGACCTATCCATTGTCCTTTTGTCCAAAGTTTTGCATCACCATCAATTAAAACCGTAATTGGTTGTTTCATTGTATTTTTTATTTCAATATTTACATTTGTGTCAGGCATGTAATCAAACACATGAATGTCTGCTTCATAAACTTCTTCATTTGTTTTACTTTCTATACCACCTATAGAAACATAACCATTAGTATTATTACCAGCAAGTTCGACTGCGCTACAGTCGCTAGTATATATGATTCCGTCAACTTCTACTCTTACATTTCCCCAAGCAAATATACCCAATTTTGCAGCTGTGATGTTACCGTGGATATGTATACTAGGCATACTTTGATCGAAATCATCTGAAATATGAACAACCGTTTCTATTGCACCAATATTACCAAAAATTTCTACATGTGATTCATCTTGGATAAAGGCACCTACTAAAGCATTTGAAACAGATCCATTAACAACTACATTTGCTTTTTGATTTGCTGTGATTGCAACTGCCAATTCATCTTGATCCACACTAAAATTTTGACTATCGATATGATGTACTTCAATATATGCATTTGCTGTGGCATATACATGTTCAAAGCCATCTTTATTTTTATACACTAAATCCACTCCGTGATCGCCTGTATATGTAAAACGATAGTTATCATAAACATGTAGAACACTGTGTAATTCATACTTATATTTTGAAGTATCAACACTTACATTCGTTTGGTATCCCAAAGAAGGATATATTGATTCATAATCTCCTAAAACTATCGGTTCTTGTTCCACCATATTTGGACTACATACTTTAATAACAGTATCTGTATAATTTAGTGATTTTGTAGCTTCAAGCACTTCTTGAATTGAATGATATTCATATTCATCACCGAATCCAATACTATATTCTCCGATGTTTTGTGGAATTACTTCTTTTTCTTTCATCAATGGAACATCTTTATATGTTAACCACATACTTCCATCTGCTTGTTTTTTCCATACAACATCTTTTGCATTTGTTCCAAATACATTCACTCCATCTTGCGAATTCTCAGTCTTTTCACTTTTATTTTCTTCATCTACAGCAACAATGACACCATTGTTTGTAACACTTTTCGCTTGAATTATATCTTCTTGTGTATTTCCTACACCAACTAAGACACTTTCATTTTCAAGTATTACATCAACACCATTTGCTTTTAGTGTACTCCCTTTTTGATTTATCATTGTTCCAGCATAGGTTAAGCTTCCTTCACCTTCTACTTCAATTAATGAACCAGCTTTGCTACCAATAAAATCTCCATATAGTATCAAATGACTTTCATCTTCAAACTCTATTTCGAATCTACTCTTAGTATACATTTCTAAGTCTAAATCTAGTGTAATATTGTTTCCATTAAAACGAATACGCTCGGTATCATTTACACTATATAGCTGTTTTGCTTTTATTCTGATATCAATATCATCACCATATACACTCATAAGCACTCCAGAATTGACTTTTGCTTCACCAAGTATTTCTACATCAAAAGAGCATCTAAAGTCAAAAACAAAAGCTTCACTCGAAACATCTCCATGAACTAAAACTCGAGCTCTTTCTCCTGGTACATTATCTGTAGCACTAATACCGTAGTTACAGTCATGAATGCTTCCCTTTACTTCAAGATATGTTGTATTTGTATTATCAGTAAAATGTGCAGCCTGCCAAAAAAATGAAACATCACCTTCTATTGTTGCTTGCGCATCATCATATAGTTGAACTCCAAATTGAATGGATTTTGCTTGTATGTAGTTTTCAAATCCTTGCACATGCAAAAGACGTACTTTAGCAGAATTACTGATATTTACAGCCGTCTGAACCCCTTCTGGTAAGTGTACACTTACTCCATGTTCTCCCTCATAATCAAATACGACATTTCCTTTAACTTGAAGTTCGTTTTGAATGATCATTGCAAAGTTTGTAGTATCAATCATCACATGTTTTAATTCTGAACTGTCAATATTCACCATCTTGGACATAATTGCAGTTTGATCAATTACATTTACTTTTATTGATATGTAATCATTAACAACTGCATCATTGATAATATCTTGTAATTCCATAAACTCGGTTGCACTTCCTAGCTCATATTCCTTATCATAAGATATTTGATTGTTTTGAACAGCAGGTTCTCGATTTAAAGTAATTGTTTGTTTTTTTAAAGTCCCTTGTACTGGCACTATCGATATCGAAACAATCACAACAATAAAAACCGCATAAAAGTACGTTTTTAGTTTTCTCATCATTTTCTCCTCTTTCTAAAATCACACATACACAAAATAGCGTTTTATACAAATAGATTGTACAAAACAGTGTATAAATTATAACGAAAACTTAACAAATAACTACTATAAGTACTTGCCATTCATACGTATAAAAGGCTATGCATTTTTACATACATAGCCTTGACATTTATTTCATTTCTTGCTTAGAAACAACGCTTATAGATTTCAAACACATCATTTGCTTCTAGTGTTTCGTATCCACTAATTCTACCACCTGGGCGTGCCTTAACACACTCTTCAGCAAGTTCTTTAAAATTTGCATCACTTGGAATACCTAATTCTGCAAAATTCTTTGGTAGATTCATTGTAACAGTGAAAAATTCATATAACTTTTGAATTCCTTTTTGTGCGCACTTGTACGTGTTTTCTTCTTCTACATTAAATACTTCTCTTGCAAAGCGTGCAATACGATCTTTGTTCGTATCATTCAATATATAAGATAACCAAGCTGGTTCTAATAATGCGAGTGTTGCACCATGTGTTACATCATAGTATGCACTTAAAATATGTTGCATTGCATGACAACTCCAGTTCTTCCCTGGACCTGACACTAAAAATCCATTGATTGCCCATGTTGACGCCCACATAATGTTTGCACGTGCTTCATAATGATTTGGTTCATCTAGTAATACTGGTCCATACTTTACACATGTTTTCAACAAATCAATCGCTACTTGGTCAGAAATATCACATCCTGCTTCATGATGGAAAAATGTTTCCATGATATGTGACATGATATCTGCTACACCTGATGCGCTTTGAAATGCATTTACAGTATAGGTATATGTTGGATCACAAATACTAACTTTTGGAAATAGTAAATCATTGGCAAACCCTTTTTTACTTTTTGTCTCTGGATTTGTAATAACTGCTGTTTGATCCATTTCACTTCCTGTTGCACTTAATGTGAGTACAGAAATAATAGGCAAAGCTGCTTTAATCTTTTTTGCATCTAAGATTAGTTCCCATGCATCTTCATCAGAGCAAGCTCCTGCTGCAATTGCTTTTGATGCATCAAGTACACTACCTCCTCCGACAGCAAGAACTACATCAATATTATGTGTTTTACATAGTTCTACACCTTTTCGCACAGATGCAATGCGTGGGTTTGGTTCAATTCCATTACACTCCACAATCGTGCAATCAGATAATAAACTATAGACCTTATCATACAGTCCTAGTTTTTTTATACTACCTCCACCATACACAAGTAGAACGCGTTTACCAACACTTGCGACTTCTTCAGGCAAGTGTTGAATTTGATTTTCTCCAAAATGGATTTTCGTTGGGACATAATACGTAAAATTCTTCATATGTTTCACCTCGCTATATCTTCATTATAGAATAAATGTTCTTGATATTCTATGAAGATAAAAATGTTCTGCCATAAAGACAAAACACTTTTTCGTTTAGTATTGTAAATTTGGATCGAAGAATCCGATAAGCACTCCAATAAAAGCAATGACAACCAATAACAACATAACTTTTAATGGTGATATTTTCTTCTTTGCTAGTAAATACCAACAGAATACAATCACACCAGCTGATAAGAATCCTGGATATACACTATCAAATGTATCTTGTAGTACTAAGAAAGGTTCTTCTGCTCCAGCTGCAGTCATGGTAAATGCAGTTTTAACAGATACCCAACTTGCTGCTACAGCACCAATAACAATAGCTCCTAGCATTGTGATAGATTCACGAATCGCCTCACCTTTTTCACCAACTAAGAATTCAACTGCTTTTCCACCTAAATCATATCCTTTATTGAAAATAAATCTCATCCCAAAATATGCAAATAAGTTCCAAACAATAATATAGAATATTGCACCTAGTGGTGATCCCCCAGTTGACATCCCCATTGCAATACCAAGTAAGATTGGAATTACAGTTCCAACTACTAATGAATCTCCGATTCCTGCGATTGGTCCCATAAGCCCTGCACGTAGACCATTTATTGCTTCATCATCTACATCCTCTGTTCCTGCAGCACGCGCTTCTTCTAGACCAGCTGTAATCCCAACAATAACTGCCCCTAATTGAGGTTCTGTATTAAAGAATGCAGTATACGTATGAATCGCTTTTAATTGTTCTTCTTTTGTATCATACAATTCTTCAACAATTGGTAACATAGCACATAAGTATCCAAATGTTTGCATATGTTCTTGTGAGAAACACGTTAAGTTACCGTAGTACCATTTATGAAAAGACTTTGTTAGTGTCTTTTTTGAAATCTTCTTATTCATCTAAATATCCTCCTCATCATCTTCATCAATACTTCCTGATGCTTTTTTGGTAATCATCACCATTTTGATGCGGTAGTTGATAATTGCAAATGTTCCTGCAATTACTGTAGCTGAAACTAAGTTAATTCCTAATGAGGCAGCTAACGTAAACCCAAGGAAAAACATTACAAAGTCTGATGCTTTTACTACAATTTGTTTTAATAAAATTGCAATCCCTACACAAGGTAAAAGTGACCCAACTGTAAATAGTGTTTTCATTGCTAGTCCATCCATTGGCAAATATTCTTTAATTAGATCAACCATTGGTGCACCCATTTTACACATAATTAATACGGGAATAAATGAACAAATAATATGAGAAATCCATGGTAATACATAGTTTACTAAATTTAATTTACTTAAATCTCCATCTTCGACGGACTTCCATCCAATATGTTGCCATACAAGGTTAATGGTTGCAGTCCCATAAAATAATACAGTCCCTAATGTTCCAACCATGGTTCCAAATGATGCTGCAAGTGATTGTCCATCTAAAGATGCTGCATCTAATCCATAACTTTTTAATGCGATCATCGCTAGCGGAATTCCAATGTAACTAACTGCACGTACATCTGCAGATACTGTCCCTCCTGGCGTTACGAGTGCAATATACACCAACTGCATCGCAATCCCAACTAAAATTCCTGATTGAATATCTCCCAATACAACTCCACACACTAAACCACCAATTAATGGTCTTCCCAGTGTGTAGTTACCAAAAGATGTTCCTCCTAGTCCTGGCATACTTGATAAACAGGCAAATAAACCAAGTATAGCCGCTTGTAACCAACTAATTTCCATACTCTAAACCCTCTTTTCTTTCTTTATTAATAACCAAATTTACTTTTAAAGTTTGACCATGCACCAATAGATACATCAGGTAGTAGCGAAAACTCTACTGCATATCCTGCTTTTTCTATTGCTTCTAAACAGTCTGCTTCTATTTGTGTAATACTTTGATTATTTCCTAATTTAACTGCATTTTCTCGATCATTACATGGTCCAACAATTACATTGTTGATACCTGGTTGAAAACCTAAATCTACCAAGATTCGTTTCATATCAACTGGATCCTTACAAATCAAGAAATACTTTGTATCGCTTTCTAATACCTTTTGACATTTCTTTTCAAATTCTTCCATTGTCCAAACAAATGTCTTTTTTCCACTTGCTGATTTATATGCTGCTTTTAAAATATCGTTATTTGCTGCTTTGTCATTAACTGCAATTAAGCCATCACATGGGTATTCAAGAGCCCAACGTGTACAAGTTTGACCATGAATCATACGGTCATCTACTCTAATAAATGTAACTGCCATTTTTTTACCTCCTAAATGTCATCTTCTTCATCTACAACAAATGAGAATTGTCGTAATCCTGCACTTGCTTCTTGCAAAACTTGATCAACTAATTCTTGTCCATGATATGTATCTTTCATCAATGCAGTTGTTAATACTAAAGGTAAATTCATTCCTCCGATAACAACAAGATTTTGACTCAATCCATATTCACTTAATATGTTCATTGCTGTAGTTAAAGGTGAGCCACCAATTAAATCACCAGCTAATACAATTGCATCTTCTGGATGAATATCACGAATTGCTTCTTTCATTAATACAGTGAAATCATCAATTCCTTTTCCATCCTCTAGTCCGATTGCTAGACACTCTTCTTTATCTCCAACAAGCATTGTTAGTGCATTTTTTAATCCACTAGCAAACTGCCCATGAGATACCATAATCAAGTAGTTCATCTTGTCCCTCATTTCTATTACACTTGCATTTTATCAAGAAAGCCCTTTCATTCCATCTGCACATTGTCACGATTTTATTATGAGTTTTTCACAATTAAAAATGACATTTGTCACAAAAAAATAGCACAGCGTTTCGCCATACTATTCTTTTAAATATTTATTGATTTCCTTTTGTAGTCGAATGAGTGCAATATCAATATCTTCACTATTCATCATAATTTGTTGTAGTCTTGTATCAATAAGTGCTCGACTAGACTCATACTTTTTAAATTGACTATGTGAAGCTGTATCTTCCATGACATCCGTTAACATACTTAAATTTACCATTCCTTCTTCATTCTCAATTTGAATGGCTTCAATGGTTTCACTGGATTCCGTTACAGATCTAAGCGGTGAAATCCCTTGTGAGTTTTTAATTAAATGCAGTTGTGTATTTTCATCATAGGATAACTTTTTCAAAAACTTCCAAGCGACATCTTCATGACTAGTTCTTGATGACATTCCTAATAGCATCGTTGATGTTTCTGAATTTCCGCTGTTTGCATCCACAGAAGGCATTTTTAAGCAATCCCATTCAAAATTTGAATACTTTTTAACTCGCCATGGATATGGTTTATAGGTTCGATATTGTGAGAGTTGCATCGGTGAAAATGCAACTTTTCCTTTATCAAAGTCCTCTGCGGTAAGTGTCTCTCCTTGATGTAAATCCATTAGTTTCTTTGCATAGATAATCGATTCTTTTACACGGTCTTCACCAACATAACACTCTTGTCCATCTTCATCAAACAGTTCTACAGAATGTGCAAACATCGAATCTAACCAATCATAGTCATAACAACCATACTGATCAACTTTCCCATCTCCATCCACATCCTTTGTGACCTGTTTTGCAATTGTATATAGTTCATCAAGTGTCCACTCATTACTTGGTATATCTATACCTTCTTTTTCTAATAGCGTTTTATTCACAAACATTAGTGTTGGATTGCTTTCAAATGGTAATGCATATTGTTTTTCTTGATAAACACCGAAATCTAGTGCACTTTTGTAGTATTTATTTGTATCAAAACTTTGATCTTCCTCTACTAATGAATTCAAGTTTTTAAGAACGCCTAATGAACTAAACGTATTAAAATCTTCATTCAACACGACAAACACATCTGGTTCATTTCCTTGCACAATTTGGTTCGATAACCATAAAGAGTAATCCTCTTTCAAGATTCCACTGTCGTATTCGATTTGTACATTGGGATTTTCTTTTTCAAATGCTGCGATTGCCTCATCGATCACTTCATATGTTTTCCCACTTGGTACATCCCAGTTACTTCCTGCAAATATACCTAAACGAACTACGATTGGTTGATTGTATGTATAAACTGTGAAAACTACACCACCAACAAGTAATGCAAAAACAAGTAATAGCTTTAGTTTACGATTCTTCATCATCAAAATCCTTTAGTGTATATCCATTTTGAACTGCCCAAATGGCAAGCTGGGTGCGATCTCGAAGATTTAGCTTGGATAATATCGAACTTAGATAATTCCTTACAGTTCCTTCAGATAAATATAGTTTTGCGGCAATTTCTTTATTTGATAAACCAAATGCAACTTGTTGAATGACTCGCCATTCCGGTTTTGCGATATCTTTGGTATTCGTTTCATCTACTTGAATAACATAATTATTTCGGGACATCTTAGAAAACACACCAAAAACTTTTGTTGCGATATCTGGATTGATCATTGCTCCCCCTTGATTCACGGTACATATCGCATGATAGAGTTCATCCATTCCTACTCCTTTAAGTAAGTATCCACTTGCACCATATGCAAGCGCACTGAAAACAAACTCATCATCATCAAATGTTGTAAGTATAATAATTTTGGTATCAGGGTATAACGTTTTCACTTCTTTTGTGCAAACCACACCATCCATATTTGGCATTCGAATATCCATAAGAATGATGTCTACTTGTTTATGTTGCAATTGATCTAAGACATCCAATCCATCACAAGCAACTCCGATGACTTCTAAGTCTTCATGTGTTTTTAAAACTATTGAAAGTGATTCGCGAATTAACTCTTGGTCATCTGCAATGAGTACTTTAATCATAATGCTCTCCTTTTTGAATTGGGATTTTTACTTTTGTAAGAAATCCATTTGCTCCATCAAAGTGAATTTCTCCACCAATAATAACAACACGTTCCATCATCTGCCGTAATCCAAATCCATATTGTATTTCTTTACAACCAATTCCATTATCTTGCATATCCATATAGACGAAATTTTCCTTTTGGTATAAATGAATATCTATTTTGGTAGCTCCACCATGGCGCATCGCATTGGTAATACTTTCCTGAATAATACGAAACAATACATCTTCTTTGGCTTTTTCAAAATCGATATTTTCTAAATCGTAGTGTAAATCTACTTGCAAATGTGATACTCCTGTAACCTCTTCAATCATTTGCTCAATTGCACCTTTTAGATTTTGATGTTCTAAAGCTCCTGGTCTTAGTTTATTAAGTGAGTTACGAACATCTCCAATTCCTTGACGAACAACTTTGGACACTATATGTAACTGCTTTTTTGTTTGCTCTGTATTAATATCAATCATTGCAATACATGCATCAATCCCTGCAGCAATACCTGTAAGTGCATGACCTAATGTATCATGTATCTCACGTGCCAAGCGTTTACGTTCATTATTCTCACCGACCTTCTCAATTGCGAGTGAATAATTTGTCAATTCACGATTCACTTGATGAATCATATCTAGTTCATGCGCAATGCGTTCATTTTCCTGGATTTGATTTGCAATATACACAATGATAAAACTTATAAACAAAAGTAAGTTAAATGTTTCCATAATATTTTTTAGAATCATCAATACACTTCTAACATTTGCTTCATAAATTGCAAAGTATGCAGAAGGTGAACTCATCTTTAGAAACATCGATGAGATATCATAGTTTGTGAGCAAAAAGATTATAATAAGCGATACTAGTAAACCACGTGAAAATTTGTACTTCATATGATATATCGAATCACAGAACACTAAAAACAAGACTCCATTATACCCCATGTTTAACATGTATATTAATGCAAAACTGACACCAACTAATGCAATATTATATAATGCGTGGTTCTTCTTTTGCTTCTTGTAATATGTTCTTGTATACATAAATCCGATTAAAACAAAATATAACAATAAAGACCCAAAATATAGAAAAACTGGATTTTTAGGAATATAGGTAATACGGTCCAAAAATTCTCGTGCCATTTGATTATCAACAATGTATTTTGTGCCAAGTAAATAATTAGATGCATAAAATAAGACAATAATAAAATTAAGAACTGCCATGATATTCCGTATGGTCGACAGTGAAGTGAAATAATTACGTTTCATTATTGCCACCCTTTTTCATCAAAATTATGAATGTTATCCTTTGTGATAAGAGTTACAGGAACAACAATTAACTTTTCCTCTTTATGTTGTAAACACATATACATTTGCTTGGCAGCAGCTTTACCTAAAGTAATTGGAGATTGTGCTACGGTTCCCAAAACCATTTCATTACTCATTAATAATGATTTTACATCTGGTGTTCCATCAACTCCATAAACTTTCACGTCGCTTCTTTGATTGCTTTCAAGTGCTGCGATTGCCCCAAGTGCACTTGGATCATTTAATGCCATCACTACTTGTACATCAGGAGTTTCTTTTAACATCTCATCCATCATTGGCATTGTACGTTCTAGTTGTCCTTCACATTCTCTTTCATTTATAACTTTATAATTCTCATGACCTTCAATCGTTGCTAGAAATCCATCAATACGATCCTTTGCAGAACGGGCAGCTGTATGTTTAAGCAAAATAATATTTGCATGTTCCATTTTGGACATCATATCATTCGCACATTGAACACCTGCATCATAATTATCTGATACTACAGTTACATCAACAACATCTTCATTTAGCAAAGGAGCATCAACTGCGACAATTGCAATTCCTGCTTTACTTGCTGCAAGTAGTTCTTCATCAATTGAGTCAGCATCTACAGGGTTAATAAAAATACCATCTACTTTTGCATCAATAAAATATTGAATTTGTTCTTTTTGCTTATCTACATGTAGTGCTGGATCAAGAGTTATTAAAACATCACCATTTTGTTCGATGACCTTACGCATTTCATTATTGATCACTTCATAAAATGGATTATTCATCGTCATATAACTCACACCAAAAACAAGGTTTCGTGTTGTTGGCTTTTTATATTCCCTATACACAAATCCAATCGTTGTAAGACATATAGCGATAGTCACAAAACTTGCTATGATTTTCTTATATTTCATAGTCACACCTACATTAATACTGTTTTCCCCTATTTTATTCGTTTTAACTTATATTAATCATACCTAATTTATGTCACATACGCTACTGACAAATGTCACAAAAATAGTTACTAATCTTTTATACACATCAACTATAAAAACCATTAAACCTTATAGTCTACCCTATAAATGTAATTAACCATCTCAAACCATTCATCTTACATCGTATATATGCTCTCTAATAATTATGCTAGAAGAGCGGACAAAGCGTATGCAACAGTTTATAATTAGACATATAGAAAAAGGAGTTCATTTATGGAGTGGATAGAAAATTTGAATGCATCGATTGCCTATATTGAAGAGCACATTACTGATTCTTTACATACTAAAGAGATTGCTAAAGTAGCGAATTGTTCAACATATCATTATCAAAGAATATTTGCTTATATGACAGGAATTTCACTATCCGAGTATATCCGTCGTAGAAGAATGTCTTTAGCAGCAGTTGATTTGAAAAACACAGATATGAAAATCATAGATATTACTTTGAAATATGGATATAACTCGCCAACTGCATTTAACCGTGCCTTTCAAAGTGTTCACGGAATTGCACCATCCTTAGTTAAAAATGAAGGAGTACTTGTAAAATCATATCCTGCACTAACCTTTCAAATGAGTATACAAGGAACAGAAAGTTTAGATTTCAGAATCGAAAGCAAAAAAGCGTTTCGTGTAATTGGATCATCTATTGATCTTCATGGTGAATTTAAAAGCATGGATGAACCTGTCAAACAAATATGGGAAAAGTGCGAAAAGGATGGCACAATTCAAACACTGATACAATTAACAAATAGAGATTCTTCGAATATATTAGAAGTAATGATACCTGATACATATACAGAAAATTGGAAATATATGCTTGCGGTTGAAACTGATAAACCTATTCATACGCAACTAGACGAATATACAGTTGAGTCTTATACATGGGCAATTTTCTCCTATGAAGGTAAAACTCCAGAAGAAGCGCAAATTATCGGAAATCGTATCATTTATGAGTGGTTACCTACAAGTGGATATGAGTATGATAATGGACCAGATATTGCTATTCATACATATATAGAAGGTAAACGAACCATACTTGAATATTGGTTGCCAATAAAAAATAAACAACAAGCGAGGGTCCGTAATGATTGATTTTAAAAAAGACAAAAATATAGAACCAACGGATCATAATCTTAAAATTGTACTGAAAGACAGTTTTCTAGCATATAAAGAATTAACAGAGAAATTATCTGATTTTAATGTAAATTTTGAATGGCGTTTTTACAAAGATGGGGGTTGGCTTGCAAAAGCTACTCACAAAAAGAAAACTATATTTTGGGGAAAAGCAATGAGTGACTATTTTCTTGTTGCCTTTCACTTCAACAAAAAAACTACTCAAGGTGTCTATGATCTAAATATCGCAGAAATATTCAAACAAGAATTATTACAGTCTCAAAATGATGAAAGTAAATTCACTTCACTAAAAATAAAAGTAGTAAACTCAAAGTCTTTACCTGATATTTATCAGTTGGTCGAATATAAATGTAAAGTTTAGAAATACACATGACCAAGATACATTTAAGCAAAAAACCTACTTTTCCAAATTTTGGATAAAGTAGGTTTTTCTTAATTCATAAATATAAACTGCAAAACAATGCATACACACTCTATTTTGGATATACTAAGTGTTCTTCACTTAGATTTGCTAATGTGTCTACCAAGTATTGTTTTGCCCAACACTTTGCAGCTACTAAGTTTAAATCTAAATAGTTTCCACATGAATAGTCGTCAGCACCAGGAATATCACCTTCATAGTTTGCCATGAACGTGAATAAAT
Organism: Breznakia sp. PFB1-19; assembly: GCF_029893935.1. Taxonomy (NCBI): domain Bacteria; kingdom Bacillati; phylum Bacillota; class Erysipelotrichia; order Erysipelotrichales; family Erysipelotrichaceae; genus Breznakia; species Breznakia sp. PFB1-19. The sequence goes on along the minus strand of NZ_JARXXJ010000018.1, from coordinate 7,754 downwards.
CAGTGATAAGTTCAACAACATCTTTACTTTCCAAATCACCTTTTAAAATAAGGTAAAAACCAGTTCGACATCCCATAGGACCAAAGTAAATTGTTTGATCTGCATACGTTTCATGATTACGTAAGTATGTTGCTCCTAAGTGTTCTAGTGTATGAATCTCAGCTGTATTCATTACAGGTTCACGATTTGGTAATGTCATACGAATATCAAATGTTGTAAGTACTTCACTACCTACATAATCTTTTCTTGAAACATAAATGCCTCGATTTAAATTTCTATGATCTACTTGAAAACTTTCTATCTTTTTCATTATTACTCCTTTATCATACAAAAAACATTTCAATAACATATAGGGTTGTCACACCAATTAATCCAAGTCCTAAAACTATAATATGTGCCCATTTGTACATATATAATATCGCAATAAACTCGCGAAGTGAAGCACCAAACCAAAAGTAGAAAGGCGTTCTACTTCCAATCCCCTGAGCGTTTAGTCCAACTTTTCGAGCAAGTATACTTGAACGCATGACGTGGTAATTACTTGTTGCAAATACTACTTCATACTTACCTTTACTTCGTTCCTCTATCTTCATCTTTGAATACATCATATTTTCCTTTGTATTTCTACTTTTGTTTTCAATTATGATATCTTCACGTGGTACACCGTGTTCTCTAGCATAAGTTGCCATTGCATCTGCTTCGCTTATTTTTTCATCACTACCTTGTCCACCACTCATAATAAGTTTTGGAATCTTACGATTTTTCTTTTTATTTACATGTGAAAAATATAAACTTAATGCTTTATCAATACGACGAGCCAGTAATGGTGTAGGTGTCTCACCATTAATTAGTCCAGCCCCCAAAACAATAATATAATCTTTATTTAATCGTGGTTTATATACTGAATACAATAATGAAGACATAAAGTAGTTGGCAAGATGAATCAGAAAATATACAATCACAAACCCACTATACATAACAATTGCTTGTTGAATTTTAGTAATGCTTGGGTCCTGAAAACGAATTGATCCCAAAATAAGTAAGATAAAAATACCAATCCCAAATACTAGGACAAATAGATTCATCAATCCTCTACCTTCCTTAAAGATAAGAATCACTCCATTAATAATTGAAACAATCATTAAAGCAATAATACCAACAGAAAGATATGCAAAGATAAATAGTAAACCTGCAGAACCTATAAATGTTATTACAGGTATTGCGTATTGTTCGCCAAAAGATACAAAACTAATACATGTGCATCCTATGGCAACATTAAAAAGAAATCCATTTGTAATTTTTCTTCTATCAATCATCCATGACACAAGAAATAATACAATTACAACAAGTGTAACTATATAAATATATGATTGCATTCTTACTTATCCTCCATTTCCCATCGATAATGACCAACAATACCTTTGTTTGCATACCGAATGAATGTATCCTCTTCACGTACCGGTTGACCATCATTATGAATTAAATAGGGATATCCATCTTTATTACGAATGTCACTTAATATTGCAACTGATCCATTTTCATAAAAGACGATATCCCCTGCATTCCAACTTCCGATTTCTTCAATTGGTGCATCAATTCTTGTAATGTGTCGTTCAAAGAATTTTCTTTGGTTACTTACTAAACGAAAATCAATGTTTGGATCTTCTGCATTAGGATATTGATATGGATTTTCCTTAATATCTATATCCATCAATTCTTTCAAATCATATCCAGCATATTGTAATGCTCGCCATACAACATCTCCATTAGTTCCTTCATCATCAGGTGGATATGCATCAGTATAATAGGCTTCCACATAGGTTGGATGCTTTTTTGCATCTGCTTTTGCACCAACTACGATATCACTAAAATCATCGACTCCATTGTGATTATAATCAACTTCACTTAACATTTCTTCAAAATAAAAATCACTTGCATCATATGCTTTTCTAGGAATGATACGATAGTAATCCAAAACAAAATAGCCTGCAATAACTCCTGCAATTACTAACAGGATCAGCAAGCGCGTAATCAGTTTAGCAAACCATGTATGTTTCTTCTTTTTTGGCATAGTACTATTATACACAGTTTCCCTTAACTTTGCGTCAAATTACACCATAGGAAAAAGAAAAAGATGCCATTTTTTAGCATCTATTTTCCTCTTTCCAAACGTTCATATGTTCCATTTTTCACTTGAACATATACGTATTGTAAATCATCACTGACAAACACTTCCCCTTTGTAGTATTTGTTGTGATTTGTGGATAGTTCTTTGTTTGTTAGGGTACGCGCTTTTGCTCTAGCTTTAATTGTCCCATACGTTGTATAACCTTCAGGTACACTGACTTCATATACTTGTGGATCTTCCTCAAAATAATTTTCACTTTGAATGAAAATATTAGGAACATAAAAGTCTTCTGCTAGCATCTCTCTTTCGCGAAACGAAATCGATGTAATAATCGTGACAACAACAACAAAAACCAATAATGGAACAAGAAAGATTTTCTGATTTTTCTCCAATTTCATCATACATATATTATACGGTATATTTTGTATATTTTAGAAATCGTTAATGACATTTATTCCACTGTGTATGACATCATCATGTAAACAGTGGTTCAATTTCACTTGCAACTAATGAAATCACATCATTTGCTTGATCAGTGAACATTCCAGTAACACCAATGATCAACTGCTTACTTTCATTAATATATAACAAATTAGATCCATCACCCACTGCAGCGTATATACGCTCATTCTCATCTAATACCCACCATAAGTAGCCATAAGCAAGTTGTAAACTTTCTGCATAACTTTGTTGTTTCGTACTTTTTTCTAACCATGATGCACTTACAATTCTTTGATTATGGTACACCCCATGATGCATGCAAAGTTCTCCAATTTTTAGTAAATCTATAAGTTTTAAGGTTAATCCCCATCCAGCTGCATATACATCCTGTCCATCATGGACCCAACCACTCATATCAGTCGATTGATAAAAATTCATTTGTGCTTCCACGCTATCAAAATACATCCCTTCTTTTACTTGGATTCCCAAAGGATTAAATAGTACTTCCTTGGCAAATGCAAGGACTGACTTACCTGTAGCTTTGGCAAGAATTGCACTCAATAGATCTGGTCCAATTAATGGCGCATACTGAAAGTTACCGATATTTTGAGGCATTCCTACCATCTCAATGGTAAAACGAACCCAATCATCACTTATGAAATACTGCTCATACACACCTTCGATATTTTCATATGCATACGGCGTTTCCATTTTAAGAATATCCACTATACGGAGCTGGTCAAATGCTGATAGTCGTCGATTTCTTGGAATATCTTGAAAGTAATCTGCTACTCTTACATATTCATCTTTGATGTATCCTTTATCAATGGCAATCCCCATTAAAATTGATACGATACTTTTGGTGAGTGAATATATATGATAGTAATCATTTGCACTTCCTTCATGAAAATAGTGTTCATAGACACTTGTATCATGATGCATTATCGCTACACCTTTGATATTTGTATATTGACTAACAATTTGTTCTTCTAATACTTTAAATTTTTGATTCATTGTAATCTCCTGTCGTTTGTTTCGGATATCCTACATTAACCTTAAGTCCATTAAAAATCATAATCAAGTACTATTTAAAAAGTTTTATTTCATCAAAAAAGAGGTATCACTATATGTGTACCTCTGATTTAATCGTTTAAGATTTAGATTGATTTATTTTATAGAGAGTTTTAGAGAATTATCCTTGAGCGTTTGCTTCTGCTTTAGCAGCAGCTTGATCATCTTCATAGTCTCGTTTATCTTGCGCTTTAACGAATGTTAAGTAAACGAAGAATGTTAAGACTAGAATTAATCCTTATAGTAACGCGGTTTGCCATCCACCAAATAATGGAATAATTCCAATGTATTGACAGAAGTATAAGATCAACCCTGAAATTGTAGGCATTGCCATAAATGGAATAACTAGCATTGGGTTCAATGTAACTGGGAAACCAAATAATACTGGTTCGTTAATATTGAATAATGCAGGTACTGATGAAATACGTCCAATTTCTTTGTTTTTTGCTGATTTTGCGAAGAATACACAGAAGATTACAATACCAATTGTCATCCCTGCTCCAGTAACTGTCATAAATTGATCTAAGAATTGTTTTGTAACGATGTGTCCACCATTTCCTAAAGTTAATTCTTTACCAACATCTAAGATTGCTTGGTTATCAAGTGTGTTAGCTGTAAGGATTGGGTCCATAATTCCACCAATGATTGTAGAACCGTGTACTCCAAAGAACCATAAGAATGGAATCATTAATCCCATAACGATAACTCCACTAACTGAATCGGTTAATCCTTGCAATGGTGTTTGAATTAATGAGTAGATTGTTTCTAAGAATGTTGTATCTCCTACAATTTTAAGAGCAGCGTAGATTGCAAATGCACCAATAACTAATACGAACCTGGAATCAATGCAGTAAATGAGTTTACAACACCTTCAGGTACTCCAGCTGGCATTTTAATACGAATGTCTTTTTTAATAAACCATGAGTAAATGTATCCAACAACTAATCCTACTAGAATTGCACAAATCATACCTTTACCACCAGTCCATGCTTTGTTGATTACACCACCAACAGCATCTCCGTTAGCATCCAATACAGATCCGTCTTGTAAAATTAAGAAACATACAAATGAGATGATCCCAGCATTTAATGCAGGTAGACCTTCAGCTTTAACATATTCATAAGCAATACCGATTACTGCAGCAATTGCTAAGATATCAAATGTTGCCCCTGTTACGTTAAACATAGAGTCAAGTAAGTTCATACTTGCAAACCAATCAACCACTGGTTGGTATGGGAAACAAGCTAGAATTAAAAATACAGATCCAATAATTGTTAATGGCATTGTGTAAATAATACCGTTACGAAGTGCCATAATTGCTTTCGTATTTACGAATTTCATAATCGCAGGCACGACCGTATCATTTAGAAATTCTTTCATATGATTCTCCTTTTTTATTTTCGTTTTTTTATTTTAATGCAAGAGCGTAATCTAAGACTTTCGCTCCATTCATCATTCCATAATCGACCATTGGAATAACGCCAACAGCAATTCCTTTTGGTTCAGCAAGTCCTCTTACACGTTTTTCTTCGTATCCAACTTGTGGTCCCAATAATAGAATTTCTGCTTCTTCCATTTTTGCAGATAAGTCATTAAGTGGGTATGCTTTAATCTCAACTTCTATTCCACGTTGAGCGGCAGACTCTTCCATCTTTTTTACCAACATGCTTGTTGACATTCCTGCATTACAGAATAATCGAATTTGTTTCATCATCTTTTCCTCCTTAATTCATTATCTGATGGTGTATTACTTTATGTTTTTATATACATCAATAAATTCGTTTGCGATAACTAAGAAACTGTCACATGCCATCAGTTGATCTTCAGCATGCATCAATAGTAATGTGATATTTACACTTTTTCCCCCAGCTTCTTCTTGAATAAGACTCGCATGCGCTTTATGCGCGTTTTGAAACATTTCTTGGCCTTCTTTGATTGCTGCATCAGCTGCTTCAAAGTTTCCTTGTTTTGCTTCTTGGATTGCTTCAATATACTTACTTCTTGCCCCACCGGCACTAGAAATAATTTGAAAACTAACTAATTCCAATCCTTCCATTACACATCCTCTTTACTTTCTACATAATTGTTTGATATTACTTTTTGATACCAATAGAATGAATCTTTGCGTAATCTCTCTAAACTTCCAGTTCCATCATCATGTTTGTCCACATAGATAAAACCATAACGTTTACGCATTTCCCCAGTACCAGCTGAGACAATATCAATAGGTCCCCAAGATGTATAACCGATAACATCAATACCATCTTCTTCAATGGCAATCGATAGTTGTTCAAGATGTTTATCAAGATACTCGATACGATAATCATCATGGATTTTACCATCCACAACTTCATCGTATTCACCATATCCATTTTCCACAATAAACAGTGGAATACGATAGTGATCTTGTAAGTAGTTTAGTGAATACCTTAGACCGACTGGATCAATTTGCCATCCCCACTTACTAGCTTTTACATATGGATTTTTCACTAGCATAGAGTCTTCGTCATAGTCATAGTACGTATTACCTTCTTGGTAAGCTGTCGCAAATGACATGTAATAACTAAACCCGATGTAAACAACTGTAATAACTAAACCCGATGTAATCAACTGTAATAACTAAACCCGATGTAATCAACACATCCCTCTAGTAAATCTTTTGCATCTTCTTCCGTGAAATCAATCGTAAAGTTCTTGCGTTTCCAATATTGTATGATATTTCTTGGATATTTACCAAATACGTGTACATCCGTAAAATACAAACGTTTTTGCATTGCTTTTGTTGCCATCATCATATCTTCTGGTTTACAAGAATATGGATAGATTGGACACATTGCAATCATACAACCAATTTGGAAATCATCTTTAATTTCACGTGCAAGTTTTACAACTTTAGCACTAGCTACTAGTTCATAGTGTGCAGCTTGATACATAATCTCTTCACGATTTTCACCCTCTTTATAAACAATTCCAGAGTTTGTAAACGGGGCAAAATCCGTTGTGAAGTTTGTTTGATTATTGATCTCGTTAAAGGTCATCCAGTATGTAACTTTATCTTTATATCGTTTAAAATACACCTCAGCGAATCGTACGAAGAAATCGATACACTTACGATTTCTAAATCCTCCATATGTTTTTACTAAATGGTATGGCATCTCGAAATGCGACAAGGTAATGACTGGTTCAATTCCTAACTTTAAACATTCATCAAAGAATGTGTCATAAAATTGTAACCCTTCTTCGTTTGGTTCTTCTTCATCTCCTAATGGAAAGATTCTTGTCCATGCGATACTTGTTCGCAAGCAAGTAAATCCCATTTCCTTGAAGAATTGTAAATCTTCTTTGTAACGATGGTAGAAATCAACAGCTTCATGGTTTGGATAGTAAATTCCATCTTGAACTCCGTCAGTAATTTGACGAGCTTTCCCATGCTCACCTGCGGACATTACATCTGCAACACTGATTCCTTTTCCACCTTCATTCCATCCCCCTTCTACTTGATGAGCTGCTAATGCTCCACCCCATAGAAAGTTTTCAGGAAATTTGCGTTTGCTCATTTCGTTCCTCCTTACACATGTATTACCGATATCGTTTGAATACGCTTTCATCATAGCAACACTTTTTCAAAAAATCTCGATTTTGGGGGATATTAAAACAAGATAAAACGCTTGGAATTTGTTACATAAAAAAAACAGAATTGTAATAATTCCGTTTTTAGTCGATAAACACTAGTCTTTTGAATAACTGTATACTTTTTTTGCAATGCTTTCTAACATATAGACCACAGGCACTTGTGTTGTAAGATTTAAAACATCTCCAACGACCAATTCTGGCAAGTAATAGTTTAAATTATAGTCTGACATATGTGCAATCGTATTGGTTTTCGTATTTGTTAATGAAATAATCGTTGTACTTTCTTTACGAAACTTATTAATTTGGAGCCTGTAAATAATTTTGTGTAAAGTTTGATATCCCATGGTAGAACCATGAAGTAACTACATTGAGTAAAGTGTAGTTACTTTTTTATTATGTTATCATAGTCGATTATGTTGTCAAAGAGCTTTTATATTCGTCCCTCGAAAATAATTTGTAGACTTGAGAAGATTACTCCCCA